>NZ_JAUBVR010000050.1:0-45895 GCF_036705955.1 Microcoleus sp. A6-C6
ATCCTTTCTCTTCGCTGTGCTTATCTCAACGGTCAACTTTCAATTTGATGTATTTGCCAAAGTGAGATGCACCCTAATTTATCACTCAAAGGGTTCCGGCTTTAAACCAATTATTTCTGGTAAGATGGCGGATTAGGCTGGGGTATTTGTACAGGAATTACGTCTGGTTAGAAACCAGGTTTCTACGAAAATATGGTGTTTATTAACGAGAAACATACGAAGAAACCGGGTTTCTGAGGTTGGGGTGCGTAATTCCTATTTTATTGAAAATAATGTAAAATTTTGTATATAAATTAACCTAATTGTTCGCAAATAGACGATAGTTGATATTTAAGAGATTTCACAAGTCCGCGAAAACAAATTTTAATCAGGTAATAAAATGGTAGTAGCAGCACCTGTTCAATCCGGCAGTCCGTCGATTTTTCAAGCTCGTTACGACAACTTTATTGGCGGCAAGTGGGTAGCACCGGTGAAGGGGAAATACTCGGAAAACCTTTCTCCAATTACCGGAAAATCAATTTGTCAAATTCCCCGATCGAGCGCCGAGGATGTAGAATTGGCACTAGATGCCGCCCACGCCGCGAAAGACAAGTGGGGTAAGACTCCCCCAGCAGACAGGGCGCGGGTGTTGCACAAAATTGCCGATCGCATGGAAGAAAACCTCGATCGCCTCGCCATCGCCGAAACCTGGGACAACGGTAAACCAATTCGCGAAACCAGACTAGCAGACATCCCGCTGGCGATCGACCATTTCCGCTACTTCGCAAGCTGCATCCGAGCCCAAGAAGGGTCGATCGGCGAACTCGACGGCACAACAGTCGCCTACCACTTCCACGAACCCCTAGGCGTGATCGGACAAATTATCCCCTGGAACTTCCCGATATTAATGGCTGCGTGGAAACTCGCCCCAGCCCTCGCCGCCGGAAACTGCGTTGTCCTCAAACCAGCCGGGCCGACCCCAGCCTCAATCTTGGTACTGATGGAAATCATCGCCGATTTAGTACCAGACGGCGTTATCAACGTGGTTAACGGGCCGGGAGCCGAAATCGGCAAAACCCTCGCTACCAGCCCCCGCATTGCGAAAGTAGCCTTCACTGGTGAAACAACCACGGGCCGGTTGATCATGCAGTACGCCTCCCAAAATGTCATCCCCGTCACCCTAGAATTAGGCGGAAAATCGCCCAACATTTTCTTTGAGGATGTCTGCGCCCAAGATGACGATTTTCTCGACAAAGCAGTCGAAGGACTTGTGATGTTCGCTTTCAACCAAGGGGAAGTTTGCACTTGTCCCTCGCGGGCGTTAATTCAGGAGTCAATTTACGATCGATTTATGGAAAGGGCGATCGATCGCATCCGCCAAATCAAACAAGACAACCCCCTAGATATGACAACCGCCCTAGGCGCGCAAGTCTCAATCAACCAGATGGAAAAAATCGCCGAATACGTCAAAATCGGGCGTGAAGAAGGCGCAGAATGCCTGATTGGTGGCGCAAGAAACACCTTATCTGGCGACTTACAAGACGGCTATTATTTCCAGCCGACAGTCTTCAAAGGAAACAACAAAATGCGAATTTTCCAAGAAGAAATCTTCGGCCCAGTATTAGCAGTCACCACCTTCAAAGACGAAGTCGAAGCCTTAGAAATTGCCAACGATACTCTGTACGGTTTAGGTGCAGGACTTTGGACTCGCGATATCAACACCGCCTACCGCATGGGCCGCGCCGTTCAAGCAGGCCGCGTGTGGACAAACTGCTATCATTTGTATCCAGCCCACGCAGCTTTCGGCGGCTACAAATCATCCGGTATCGGTCGCGAAAACCACAAAATGATGTTGGATCACTATCAACAAACTAAGAATTTGTTGGTAAGTTACAGCCCCAAAGCTTTAGGTTTCTTCTAAGCAGGATAGTCGCACGGGTATCCAGAAACCGGGTTTTTTTCGTAATCCTTTGCCGCAGTCCCCAGATTAAGTAAAAAATCCGGTTTCTTTGCTGGAGTGTATAAATCCTAAGATAAATAATTCCTTCTTTCTTCTTCCCTCTTCCCTCTTCCTTCTTCCTTCTCAAATGGAAACAATCCCTAAAGTCACCGCCACAGAAGCCGCCTTAAAACTAATCGACTACCTCAAAACACAGCACGGAGAATTGATGTTTCACCAATCCGGTGGCTGCTGCGACGGTAGTTCTCCCATGTGCTATCCCAACGGGGAATTAATCATCGGCGATGGTGATTTATTGCTGGGAAAAATAGGTGGTTGTCCCTTTTATATTGCAGCCCAGCAATACAAATATTGGCAGCACACGCAGTTAATTATAGATGTGGCATCGGGGCCAGGAGGCAGCGATTTTTCCCTGGAAGGGCCGGATGGAGAGCGTTTTATTACTCGTTCTCGCTTGTTTGTTAATGCTGATTAACTCGGCGTTGCATAATAGAGGGATGATCTGGAGAAAAAGCAGCATGAAATGCCCAAAAAGCAAATCCAATATGCGCCGGACTGTGCGTAAAGTTTTGTAGCTGGGATATATTGTTATCTTGGATGCAATCTAGATCCTTCTATCTTAGAAGTTGAAAAAACGGATGAACGCTATAATTATTGGTTGTGGTTATGTTGGAACTGTCGTTGCCCAGCATTGGCGGAACCTGGGTCACGTAATCACTGCAACGACGACTACGCAAGATCGCATTGGGGAGTTACAGAAAGTTGCCAATCAGGCGATCGTCCTGAAGCGCTGCGATGAAGAGACATTACAGACGATCCTGCCAAATCAAGATGCCATCTTCCTGAGTCTCGCTCCTACAGCAAACCAACAAGTAGATTCCGATATGTACGAGGAGACATACCTGCATACGGCCAACAACCTTGTTCTTGCCTTGAAGCATTTTCCCAACATAAAACAACTCATATATACCAGTAGTTGTGCCGTGTATGGCAATAGTAATGGAGCCTGGGTGAGTGAACTTTCAACTGTGGCACCAGCTAACAGACATGGAGAGATTTTACATGAGACAGAGCAAGTTTTGCTGTCAGCATCCAGCCCTGATTTGAAAGTATGTATCTTTCGCCTTGGAGCAATTTATGGGCCCGATCGCGAGTTCAAGAAACGGTTAAGTAAGCTTGCAGGCACAACTCGCCCAGGCACAGGCAATCATTTCACGAACTGGGTTCATCTCGACGACATTGTATCAGCAAGTGAGTTAGCCCTCGCTCGTCAATTACAAGGAGTTTATAACGTAGTGAATGATGTTCCAATTACTGCTTGTGAGTTGTTTAAACAACTGTGCGATCGCTACGAATTACCTGAAGTGGAATGGGATGGGTCAGATACAACAGAGCGATCGAATAATCGGCGCATATCGAATCAGAAGCTCAAAGCAGAAGGATACCAGCTCATTCATCCAGAAGTGGAAATTTGAGCCTGTTAAATGGCGAATACATCAGCCTTTTGATCCGGTTTTTCGTAGATTAAAGTACAGCTTCGGGGGGTGTTCTGAGTATCTGATGTCCAACGCATGGATGCATAATAGGGAGTCTTGAATCGATCGCTCGAAAGAACAACCTCTATTGAATCTGGAAATTGGATTTGTAGAAAATCGCCTTGTATTTCACTGGGTTGAGGAGGAACTGGCAGTTGAGCCATCTCATCTAATGAAACATAGATCCCGCCTGTCGTTGGAGCAGGAAGTTTGAGGCAGTTGACTCGATCGATCCTACAGTGAGTTTGTTCAGACCACCAAGGTTTCGCTACCTCTTCCTTAATCTCTCTGAAGAATGAAAACGTATTAGGCTGAGGGCTATTTGCGGCAGATTTGTACATTACTACCACACTCGTTCTTTTTCCTGATGCCAGGAGGTAAGGCTCAAAATAAAATCCCTGACCAGTTCGATCACCCCCAACCATTGTGTCAGAAGAATTGGGATTAAAAAGCAGATCAGCATCTGGATCAACCGGATGGATAATCAGCGGATTACCCAAGGTCAAAACCCATTGTTTCTGCGTTACTGTTTCTGTCATCCGACTCCTGAAGTCGAGGGAATGGGTGACAGTTTGCCGATCGTCAGAAGGAATTAAGCTGCGTACAGAATCAAGAATATCGAGAACCTGCCCTGCGGCATCATATCTAACCAATACCCCTTGCCAACGTGCGCAGTGATGAGCTATGAAATTTTCCCACTGCTGTTGAGCAGTTAAAGGTACTTTGGCGATGATGGACACTCTGTTTTCTGACATTGGCGTATCCCTGTTTTCCCTATAGATTGTTGTCAATAATTTAGTTTGGCGGATTTAATCTGCTCATTTATTCTACTCAAGACTGAGCCAGGATTATTTGCAACTGAGACTGCTATCATCCACTTCGATGCTTGTTTAACTGCAACTGAAAAACCCTGTCCTGAGCCGATAATACCTATCCTCATCCTTGACGAAACCATTTGCGCTGCTCCTGATTTAAGATGGTCGATCGCTCCTCAACTAATATTATAATTAACGAAAATCAAAGTTGGGCAAAATCTCAACTGGCGATCCTCTTCGAGGGCTTCGCTAACGAGCTTTTGCCGATAGCGACAGGTTTCAAGCTGCCGCTAAAATCAGTATTTGGGCCGATGCAGGATTAATTATTAATTGGTGACTTCAAAATTTCCGCACTCAAAACTTAAGACCACTTTAAGCTTTAGGACTTGTAATTAAAGCCAATTCAATTTTTTCATCAGGCTTTTGAGTGACTTGTGCGTGCAAACCGGGGCCAAAAAATTTAGCTATTTTTTCTTGCTTTTCTTCCCAGACTTCGATCGGCATTAGCGGCGAATAAAACTCTAGAATTAAGGCATAAGCACCGTCAACATCAACTTCCCGCAAGCCTTGGAGGAGGGGGCGTTCTTCGTCTGTCGGGGCCATTCCCAAGCGTTCCAGAGCATCATCTAAGTGGGCGGGTTGGCCGTAGCGAAATCGGGTGATATCTTTGCGGACTTGGTTTTGAGTATCTGTGGCCTGACTTTCTCGCAGAAGCAGAACTTCAGGAGAAGTCGGTTCGGTGAACTCCGCTGGTTCGAGTTCGGCAGCTTTCAAGGCTAAACCTCCCAGCAACAGGGGAATTCCATAAAAAAAACCGGCTAGGTTTAGGGTTGGTTTGTCTGTGAAGTAGGCATAGAACCCGACTACTGCTAAAATACCGCCGACGACTAAGGCTAGGCTTGCTAAAGAAATTTTACGAAACATATTAGTGAGGTAAGTAGCTGGAATCAACAAGATACTTTAATTATTATCGGGCAAGAAGTCTTGAATAAATTTAGTTTTTTTGCCAAAATACTCGCCAAAACTGCTAGCATCTATGAGAGCGGGTTCTCTGTGCATCCACGATCTTGTCTCTATCTTCAAAAACTATCCTGCTTAGACTCGCCACGGCGCCACCGATCAAGATCCAGGTTAATTGCGCGCCGTTGGTTCCAGAAGGCAATCGAGATCGGCAGTATGATCAAAGTATAGAGAGCGGCGATCGACCCTCTTGCCCTTTCAACCAATTTTCGGACATGATTAAAGACGAAGACAAACAAACTGCGGTCGCCAACAAGTCTGTTCTCGACCAGATTAACTCGCTCAAACGCGAAGATGAAAGGCTTTATAATATCTTAGCGATCGATGTCTGGGCCCTAGCCAAGACAATGGATGAATATCAACCGGGATTTTGGTCTGCTTTTATGAAAAACCGCGAGAAGGCTCTGAAGCGATTTTTAACTGAAGTGATGAAAAACAAACCCGCAGATAATAAACGTCCGCCTTTTCTGCGGTGAAGTTTAGCTGAAGTTTTGATGTACAATCCAACTATAACACAGACCCAAAAACCCTGAGCAGGTTGATCACTTACAATATAAAAACAGTGAAGGATTAGCCCAGAAAGGTACGTCGGTGAATTAAGAATCCCCGTCTGTTCGCAGGGGGAAATGTCAAATATTTTTGTGAATACTAGCAAAAGGCCAAAAACAATGGATGTACAGACAATCAAAGAGCGCGTAGCAGAAATAGAAAGTAAGCGGGAATCCCTCGTGCGGCTGTTAGATCGATCGGACTTGGGAGCTCTGAGAATTGATGTCAGTCAGGCGATCGAGGAAATTGACGATTTGTTAGAAGAATTTAAGCGCACTTTTGACAGTTGACAGTTGGCAGTTGTTAGTTGGCAGTTGGCAGTTGAGAGTTGTCGCGCATTTAATTTGCATATTTCGTATTAAAAACTTTGTGGGGCGGGCATCTTGCCCGCCCTAAAAGTTAAAATTAAATGCAGTACAGCTTAATAGCTAACAATAACTGACCACTGTCAACTGTCAACTGTCAACTGTCAACTGTCAACTGTCAACTGTCAACTGACTAATTCATTGCCATATCCATCAAAATTTGTTGACAGCTCACCTCCGGGTTATTAGCAGGAGGGCGCCGCTGAGAATAATGTCCCCCAGGCTGCAAATCCCAAGCTTGGCGATTGTCCGCCAACATCACACCCAAAATTTCTTGTAACTCCATCACTATAGTCGGATCTTCCACTTGGACGATCGCCTCAACCCGTCTTGTGAGATTACGCTGCATCCAGTCAGCAGAACCAATATACACCTCTTCGGCACCACCATTGAAAAAATAAAACATCCGAGAATGCTCTAAAAAGCGACCGATAATACTGATAACTTTGATATTGTCGCTAACACCCTCAACGCCCGGACGCAAACAGCAAATCCCCCGGATAATCAAATCAATTTTAACTCCCGCTTGCGATGCTTCGTACAAAGCAACAATAATTTGAGGGTCAACTAAAGCATTCATTTTAGCGACAATCCGGCCGCAGCTACCAGTGCCGTTTTCGGCATTCAAACGGCAGAAGTCGGCCTCGCGGCGGATCAAAGCTAAAAATCGATCGCGCATATTGACCGGCGCAACCAACAATTTACGATAAGAAACCTGCCGCGAATAACCGGTTAAATAATTAAACAACTCCGTCAAATCCGCACCCAAATCCTCGCGACAACTCAACAAACCAACATCCGTATACAGTCCAGCCGTTTTCGGGTTATAATTTCCCGTGCCGATGTGGACATAGCGGCGAATAAATCCATCCTCGCGACGGACTACCATCACAATCTTGGTGTGGGTTTTGAGTCCCACCAAACCGTAAACTACGTGCACACCCGCTTGTTCTAACTTGCGCGCCCAGTTAATGTTATTTTCTTCGTCGAATCTAGCTTTGAGCTCTACTAAAACGGCTACTTGCTTGCCGTTTTCGGCTGCTTCAATTAAAGAACTGACGATCGGCGAATCACCAGAAGTGCGGTATAAAGTCATCTTAATTGCTAACACGGAGCGATCGTGCGCCGCCTCAGTAATAAACCGCTGGACAGTCGCCGCAAACGAGTGATAAGGATGGTGCAGCATCAAATCGCCCTGGCGGATCACCGTGAAAATATCCTCACCATCCTCAGCATCCAACATCGATTTGCCTAAAATCAGTGGCGATTCTGAGTTCCGCAAGCGTGGTGGGACAACCGGAGTCCAAGGCGGGTCTTTCAGTTCTGGCACGGGCAGCCCGATAAAAGTCATCAAATCCTTGAGGCCTAGCAGCCCGTCCACGACGTAAACATCCTGCTCACCGAGATCCAACTCATCCATCAACATATCTCGCAGTGCAGGCGGCATAATCGCTTGAATTTCCAGGCGCACCGCAGAACCTGTAAACCGCTGTTTGCGGAGTTCCTGTTCAATCGCCAGCAGCAAATCCTCTGCCTCATCTTCCTCCACAGTCAAATCGGAATTGCGAGTAATCCGAAACGGGTGATATTCCTGAATATCCATCCCCGGAAACAAAGCCTCTAAATTGTGGGCGATTACCTGTTCGAGAGGTACGCCCGTCCACACAGGAGTTTTGCCTTTTTGCTGCCACTGCAAATCCTTTGGTAGCGGCAAAAACCTGGGCAAAACCTGCGGTACTTTGACGCGCGCAAACAATTCTTCGCGCGTGTCGGGATCTCTAACAACTACTGCTAAATTGAGACTGAGATTGGATAGGAATGGGAATGGGTGGCTGGGGTCAACTGCTAGGGGTGTGAGTACGGGAAAAACTTGTTCTTGGAAGTAGCGGTGCAAGTAATTGCGCTGTTCTTGATTGAGGTCAATGTAGTCGAGAATGTAGATGCCGTTTGCTGCTAATTTGGGCCGCAGGGTTTGGTCAAAATAGGCGTGTTGCTGAGTAACCATCGGCAATAGCCGCTTGTTAATGGCATCTAGCTGTTCTTGGGGCTTGCTACCGTCGGAGGTCAATTTGCTGACTTTTGCTTCTACTTGTTGTTTGAGGGCCGCTACTCGCACCATGAAGTATTCGTCTAGGTTTGAGCTAAAAATAGCGAGAAATTTGAGTCTTTCTAGGAGGGGCGTGCGGGGGTCTAGGGCTTCGTGGAGGACGCGGTTGTTGAATTCTAGCCAGCTTTGTTCTCGGTTGAAGTAGTATTGCGGGTCGCTGAGGTTGATTTCGGTGTAGGTTTTGGCTGGGGTCTTTTTTTGCTTGGACATGGTTTGGGGGAGTCTTTTGGGGAGGCTCGATTGTATCTTTACCATTAGTATCGCAGTCATTGTGGTAGCGGCGCGGTAGCGGGCGATTGAAATCGCGCCGACACAGACAAAACCGGAGCTCAGAGGGGTTGAAGAGGAAGAGCGATCGAACTTTATGGTTTATGTTGTGTACGATCGCACATTTTGTATTTCTCGTTTGTTGCCGAGGCCAGATCCCCCTAAATCCCCCGAAAGCAAGGGTGACTTTGAGCGCTTCTTGTCCCCCCCTTTCTTAAGGGGGGCTAGGGGGGATCTGGCCTCGGCGATAAGCAGCAGTCTGTGAATACCTCCGCCCCCAATATCACGCACCAATCCCCGCAATCCAATCCTGCACCGCCTCCAACAAATCCTCTCCATCCGCGGCAAAACTTGTTAACGGCAATTCCAGCGGTGTATCGGTAATCCAGGCAATATGAATTCCCACGTGAGAGTCGGCGAGTTTGCGGGTGAAAGACGAAAGCGCGTTTTCGCAGGGGCAGGAGTGCAAAATTAAGGCGATGTGCGGTTTTTGCAGCCGGTTTTTGAGTTGGGGAATTAATCGCTTGAATTCGGGGGCGTTGCGGATTGCGGGGATGTCTGTATCTGCGGGGAAGATTGTTTGATATAGTTGGGTACAGAGTTCTTGGGCGATCGCGCTTATATCGGTTTCGCCTTCTAATGCGCGAATGTTGAGAGCCACGGGGAAGGCTTTATCTGTGGGTTTGAGTTGTTTTAGGAGTGTGGGGCGATCGGTGTTTTGTCGGTGGTTGTCGGGTATTGGCTAATTGGTTGGTTGAGTGTGCCATGCTTGATAAAATTCTGGGTAAGTCATATTTTGGGCACAGTTCCAGATTACTTTGTAGCAGTTTCTATAGAGAGAAAACTCATTTTCTCGGACTTCGGAAGTTAGACAATCTTTCAATCCTGAGACTGCGGTGGCGAAGTGTTTACCTTTCATAATTTTCCCTAAGCTTTCTGCCGCTAAGCTCCGGGTAATTTCATCACCTGAATTACGGATTAACTCAACTAAAGCGGCGAGGGCAACTGGGTTATCTTGGCTGATATTCCTTAAGCTTTCTGTCTCTTGCCACCAGGTTGGAATAGATGACTGGCAGGCGTCTAACGAGACTAAATATGTGGGCGCCCATGGGAGATATTTGCCTATTTGCCCTAAGCTATCTGCCCCTATCATCCTGGTATCTCCATGAGCTGAAAAGAAGATTGGGTATTCTAGTAAAATCGCTTCTGGGTGATTTTTGTCTATTTCTCCTAACTTTATTGCAGCTTGATTCCGGGTATTTTCACTGCCTGAATCGCGGATCAACTCGACTAAAGCGGATATCACTCTTTCCCGATCAGTATTTTTCAGAACTTCCCTTGAACCCTCTGCAATTGGATCAAGACATCTCCACCACTCCTGTTTTTCCTCATTAAAACAACCAAATCCCCACTTAACAATCTGGGACACAATCTCATCAGCAAGACTACAATCCTTAAACTCAACAATCGCCACACCCGCTAGAAAATAAGCCCGATACTTATAAAAACCAATACCACACCCATCCTCAAACTCAACCAACGCCTTAATAAACGCTTCCTTCTCCTCCTTCCCAACCTCCTCACGCCCCAACCACAGCAAAATAACCTCCTTCCACCGCTTCTCAAAAATCCGGTATCGAGCATCAGGATGCTGCGGATTCCCAGGAAAGTGATTCAAGAAAAAATGCCAATGCTCAACCGCCAACGCCGCAAAATATTCCTGAAACGTCGGATGATAAAAAGCATAAATCCCTTCCAACGTCTCCCCATCCCTCGCCACTAAATTCAGCCAACCCAAACGACAAGCTAACTCAAACTGCGATGCACCCATCACCCGATATCCGACACTTTCTCGCAACTGAAACCGTGATGTTTCATTTAACATCCCAGCCAGAGCCAAATTCCCCAAAGCCGCATTCAAATCCTGCTGCTGACTCCAATTCAGGCGCGGTTGCTTCCACTGATACAAAGTAGTCACAAACCGCTGATAAAGCTTAGCCTTAGTATCCGGCAAATCCCCATCCAACGACTGCCAAGTACCGCACAGCAGCGAACATCTCAAGGGGTTTTTTACTAAGTCTTGAATTCGCTCTTTCCCCGATGCTGCTAATGCTTCCCGTAGCTGTTTGGAGAGATCCCCCCCAGCCCCCCTTAAGAAGGGGGGAGCAAGAGTGTTCCCTTCTTCTGTCGCCTCTGTTGAGAAACCGCGAGCAAGAGTCTCCCCTTCTCCTATTGCCTCCCCTTCTTCTCTTGTCTCCCCCCTTACCAAGGGGGGGTTAGGGGGGGTTCCAAACTGGGGGTTAGGGGGGGTTCCAAACCACTTATCGATAAACATTTCCACCTGTTCAGGATAGGAAAACTCCAGAGTACGATAAGTATCAAAAGTATCCAACGCAGAGCCGATCGCATCCCAGACATTCTGCCGACAACTTAGCACAATCCGCGCCCTTTGAATACAGCCGCCGGTTCTAATTTGCCGCTGAATTTCCGCCAAAGGATTCCCATCTCCGACAGCCATCTCATCCGCGCCATCCAACACCAACCAAACTCGCTCAGCATTAAACAAAGCTAAAAAATCATCCTTAATATCCGCCGTCGCCTCAGCCTTCCCAACCCTCTTAATTGCCGCCAGCAACCAACTATCAAATAAATAGGTTTCTAAATCCTTCCCCTGCAAATCTGCCAAGGATACCCAAATCACAATCGCCTCGGAAATTTCATCAGCAACCCAATTCGCAATCCGCCGCAACAGCGTTGTTTTCCCCGCCCCCGGTTCCCCAATAATTCCTAACCGCTTCCCATTGCTTTTCGGGCTACTTCCTCCCCGCAGCACTTGCTCAAGAAACTCGCTATGTTCAAAGGTTTGAGTAACTTCTTTTTCCCGGTACAAATCCGAACCTTCCTCAGCCGCCACATCCTCCCGCCGCTGAGTCACTTTGTGCCGTTCCACCAATCCCAGCGGCACATAAACATCATCAATTTGATGGTTGCCAAAAGTTAGCTGATTACTACTCAGTCGCTGCTGTTCTTTCTCATCTAAAATCTGCTGACAAATAACCCGCCAGTCAATCGGTTGGTAAACAATCCGGCTTTTTTCAACAATCTCCTCAAGCCAAGCATACATCTGTTGCGTTGTGCGATCTATCCGCGCCAAACTCTGCCCGGTAAAAATCTGAAAAACCTTTTCATTATCCTTGATTTCCTGAGCAA
This sequence comes from Microcoleus sp. A6-C6, assembly GCF_036705955.1. Lineage (NCBI taxonomy): Bacteria > Bacillati > Cyanobacteriota > Cyanophyceae > Oscillatoriales > Microcoleaceae > Microcoleus > Microcoleus sp. A6-C6. The sequence goes on from NZ_JAUBVR010000050.1 coordinate 11,808, forward strand.
AGTATGCTGATACTAAGGCAAATAAATCTTGCTCTAACTTAATTTTGTAGGGTGCGACATCACAATTTTCCAGGGCAACTTCCAGCAGTTTTTGCTTAACTGCTTCAACCCGATTCTGCTTTAACTCATCTGTCGTAGTCAGCAGCAATTCTATTTCATCTAAACCCTCAATCGGAATCCCAGAGGGAACAGTTTCTTGATCAACCTGTTCTAAATCTAATTTGAGCCGATCGAGCTTTCGTTTCAACCAATCAAAATCCCTGCGCCTGTCTTGCAGCGAATAGCTAAAACTCTCTCGATTAGCGCTATTTTTCGGATCGATTTCCTGTTTGCATTCTGAGGCGATTTGTTGTTGAGCTTTCAGGAAAGAAGTTTTGAGCGCTTTTTCTAAATCGTGATTGACTATTTTACCGTTTCGTGATACTTTTTTAATTCCTGTCAAACAAAGATGCTTTGCTGCATCATTAACTTGAGTTCCCAGAATGCCTTGCCAAGCGACTGTGAAAAGCAAGCCCAAAGTAATCGGATCTGACATTTGACGGCTCTCCTGATGGGCTATTGCAAGGGGGTTAGTTTGATTATAGGATCGACTTTGGTTGCGATCGATTAATTCAGGAATTTCTCTGCTTAACAGTCACCGTCAGTTGAAAACCGAGTGCATCAAGTAAAGCACTCAAACAGTAAATTTCTGCTCCTTTTTTCTCGGACAATAGTTCGCCCAATTTTGCCAAAAGTGCTGTAGCATCTTCTGAGAGTTCATTCATCCTGTGACGGGCTTCAACAACATCATTTAATGCCAGCTTTAGCACCTCAGAATTCTCCTCTTCCAAGCAAGCCTCAATATAAGGAGCAGCCTCTAAGGAGTCTTTCAGAGATTCAATCAATTCTTCTTGATAGCTAATACTTCTAGACATCATCTCTACTTTTGCGATTAAATTTCCGGTAGGGAAACGGCACTGCCGTGTCCAAATTTCGGGACGATTATCTACTTGTTCCAAGGCTCTGCCTGGTAACGCATATCTGGAGGCTCTGCCGACCTTTTACCAGCCGAGGCAGAGCCTCTGAATCTGGGTTCTAAGGCAAGCCTTGGAACCAGTTGATCAGATTTAAAACTGATATAATCTACACCAAATGCTCGATCGCCAAAAAGCACCTACTTTTCCATAATTACCACAAAATCCTCAATCATCACATCAAAAGTGCGAGCCAACTTGTGCACTGCCGCAAAGTCAACCATCGCCATCCCCTGAGAGCGGGCATAATTGCTAATCGTACTGTATCCGACTCCCGATCGCTCCGCAACCTCCTTCAGCGTCCATCCCTTCTCGGCCGCCAACTCTCGAACCCGCAACCTGACTAAACCTTTACTCATAAAAACTATTTACAAAATTTTGGATTTAGTATAATATAGCAAAAAGCGATCGCCCCCGGTCAGCGAAACTAAGGACGATCGCCAGTTAAAATTAATTCTGACAGATAATTTCTGTCGATCGCACCCAGCAGATAGATTTACCAACCACCAGATGCAACTACAATGATATCAGAAAATCAGTTAAGATCGTCCTGGGCGATCGGCGCCTCAAAAATTATTCACAAATCGTTAATCGTCAATCCGCGATCGAGATTTGTCACCGAAGAAACAGTAGCACTTTTGTTCAACATCACACCAGACCAAATTTACCGAATCGAATGCTGTCACAACATGGTGTACCTGCACGCCAAAGGCCTAAGTAGATTCGTCAGCTACGCCGATTTCCCCCCAATTTTAGAAGTAAAACCAGCCTGCGCTCAAGATTTTCTCGGCTGGTACAAACGCTGGAAACGCACGCAAGCACCAGAATTTTGGACTAAATTTTATACGTACAACTTCAAAGCCGCTGTTTCAGTTGACAGCTTACATGAGTGGGGTAAATTAGTCGCTACAGTCAAATCAGTAATTTCTACCTCAGCACTCCAACAACTACGAGATGTTTACGCTGAAGAAAAAACATTGATGGAAAGCTTCTAAAGCAGGCGGATTTACCCGCGATTCCTCGCCACAACTAAATGTAAGGTGCGCCGAAGAACACCCTACGAGATAGAGATTATGCTTAGAACTCTTTAAGCTATTGCGGCATTTAAATTGTATCTCAAGAAATAATTAAACTCTTGTGGAGTGGGCTTCGACGCCGCTCCGAATATGCAATTTAAATGCGCAATAGCTTATTATCTTCCAATCCCCACATATTGGAAACCAGCCGCTTCTAAAACCTTCTTATCTAAGAAATTGCGGCCATCAATCATCACCGCATGATCCATCAACTTCGCCATTTTCTCGTAATCTAAATTGCGAAACTGTTCCCAATCAGTCACCAACACCAAAGCATCGCAACCATCAGCCAACCTTTCGGGGTCTGTTTCTACCAAAACTCCAGATAAACCGTGACGCATCCCAGTTTGAGAAACAATCGGATCGTAAGCTTTAACTTTTGCTCCCAATCGGTTCAAATTGTCGATTAAATTCAGCGAAGGAGCATCCCGCAAATCGTCAGTATCCGGCTTAAAAGTCAAACCCAAAAGTCCGACTGTTTTACCTTTAAGAATCTTCAAAACTTGCTGCAACTTTTCAATTGCAATCAATCGCTGGCGTTCGTTAACTTCCACCGCCGCCCTGAGCAAATGCGCCTCATAGCCGTAATCCTCAGCAGTGTGAACTAAAGCTGAAACATCTTTGGGGAAACAAGAACCGCCCCAACCGATGCCGGCTTGCAGAAATTTGCCGCCAATCCGCGAATCTAAACCGATACCTTTGGCTACTTGGGTAACATCTGCACCGACGCGATCGCAAATATTAGCTACTTCATTAATAAAGCTAATCTTAGTCGCCAAAAAAGCATTAGCAGCGTACTTAATCATTTCTGCTGAACTGATATCAGTCATCACCACGGGCACCGCGGGCAAAGACTCATTTTCTGCAAACTTGCGATCGACAATCGGCCTGTATAACTCTAGCATCATATCCATAGCTCGCTGAGAGTTGCTGCCGAGAACAATGCGATCGGGATTAAACGTATCATGAACAGCGCAGCCCTCCCGCAAAAACTCTGGATTGCTAACCACATCAAATTGCACGCCAGTTTTTGCTGCTACTTCCTCACCAGTAGCCCCATCACCGCTTTGAGGTTTTTGACGTTCAGCCAAACCGTCTAATACAATCCTCCGCACCCAATCCCCCGAACCGATGGGCACCGTGGATTTGTTGACGAGCACTTTGTAATCGCCGTCGAGGTGAGCTCCAATGCCGCGCGCAACCGCTTCCACGTAGCGAGTATCGCTTTCGCCAGTAGGCAAAGGAGGGGTTCCCACGGCAATGAATAAAATGTCTCCGTGAGCGACTCCTGCTGCTAAATCTGAAGTAAATTCTAGATTGCCCGATTGAGAAGCAGAGGACATTAATTCAGACAGTCCGGGTTCAAAAATAGGCGACTGTCCCGACTTCATTAATTTAACTTTTTCTTCGTTGTTGTCAACACAAATCACATGATGTCCGATATGTGCCAAGCAAGTGCCTGTGACTAAGCCAACGTATCCTGTACCGATGACGCAAACACGCATAGAAATGTCCTCAAAGTTAGTAAACAATTGACAGTTGATAGTTGACAGTTGACAGTTAACAGTTGATAGTTGACAGTTGATAGTTGTTATTAGTCAGTGGTTATTAGTCAGATTGCAGATTGCAGATTGCAGATTGAGGAAGTCCGAGGGAAGTGGAAATAAGTAAGAAGTAAAAATTTTCCTCCTGTCTCACTCTCCCACTCTCCATCTCTAATTAAGATTTCCCTCAATACGATCGCGAAAATCCTTTATAGTCAACTCTAAACCTTGATCCAGTGGCACAGTTGGCTCCCAACCCAACCAATTTTTAGCAAGAGTAATATCCGGTTGTCGCTGTTTGGGATCGTCTTCCGGCAGCGGTTTGAAGATAATTTCCACCCCTGGATTAATCATGTTTTGAATTTTTTGTGCCAACTCCAAGATAGTGTATTCGCCTGGATTCCCCAAATTCATCGGCCCGATTTGGTCGCTATTCATCAGTCGAATAAATCCTTCCACCAAATCGGAAACGTAGCAAAAACTCCGCGTTTGGGAACCGTCGCCATAAACAGTCAGCGGCTGATTTCGTAAAGCTTGAGCAATAAAATTGCTCACTACTCTGCCGTCATTTTCCAACATCCGGGGGCCGTAGGTATTGAAGATTCGCACAACTCGAATATCTACCCCATTTTGGCGGTGGTAGTCAAAAGATAGGGTTTCAGCTACTCGCTTTCCTTCGTCGTAACAACTGCGAATTCCGATACAATTAACATTGCCGCGATAATCTTCTGTTTGTGGATGTACGTCAGGATCTCCGTACACTTCGGATGTGGAGGCCAGAAAGAATCTTGCTTTTACCCGTTTGGCCAATCCCAACATATTCATCGTGCCGATGACGTTTGTTTTAATTGTCTTGACTGGATTGTACTGATAGTGTATAGGGGAAGCGGGACAAGCCAGATGGTAAATCTGATCTACCTCTAACCGAATCGGTTCCGTGATGTCGTGGCGGATCAGCTCAAAGTAGGGGTTATCCAGCCATTTGAGGATATTGCGTTTAGTCCCGGTGTAAAAGTTATCCAGGCAGACTACCTCGTGTCCTTGGGCCATTAAGCGATCGATTAGGTGGGAACCGAGGAAACCCGCACCGCCTGTGACTAAAATTCTCATGGGGGAAACTGCCGTTCTGTTTAGAGTGTAAGACTGTGGTACAACGATTCAGTCGATCGAATCAAACTTGCTAATACAATAACAAAATATCGATCGACAATGTAAAGACTTATCCGCCACCTGCATCAAATCTTTAATTAACTTAGCATTGTCAGATATATGCAACAGAGTGCGATCGCTCCTACATCCAAGCTACCTAATTTTATTTACACTTCAATACTTCCGCAAAAATACTGTTGACATTAACTCCAAAGTGACTATATAATTATTTGCCTTAATTTTTGGTGCAAATATTAGGTAGCAAACAAAAGATCAAGTCCTTGCTATAAATCTAATAAGGACTAAAGTCCTGACTACAAACCCAATATCGCGCTTGTGACTCTTTCTAAATCTTCTTCAGTTAAATTCGAGCCAGAAGGTAAGCAAAGACCGTACTCAAATAACTCTTCAGCAACTGCACCTCCCATACATTCACACTCAGCAAATACAGGCTACAAATGCAAAGGTTTCCCAACCGGACGCGCTTCTCTTTTATCCTTAGTAAGTGCGAGGCGAACTTGTTCTCTATCCGCACCGAAAGCAGCAGGATTAATAGTTAAACACTGTATTTTAGGTTCTTCCTTACTTGGTATGCTAAACTAACAATTAAAATGCGGCGTTGCTGAATCAAGGTATGAATGCCCCGGTCATGGGAATATCGTCAAATTTCAAGTAATGGATTAATAAGTTAATAGAATGCTTGAGCATTTTGTCACATTTATAATAACAAAAAATTTTACGATCTAGCCTAGCTAAATAATGTCTTAGTCTTGTATTTTCTCCTTCTACTCGTGTCATGTAAGTCTTGCTAATAATCTGATCTCCATCAGGAATAAACATGGGATATACAGACCATCCATCAGTTACATAAAAATAGCATTTTCATGCACTTACTTTGTCCCATAATGGTTCAAATGTCTTAGCGCTATGATCCCCTAATACCCATCCTAAAATTCCTGGACTAAAGTAGTCAACCGCTCTCCACAGCCAGATCTTGTCTGTTTTTTTAAACATAAGTTTGTAATTCATCGAGCTCACCAACTTCTGGAATGACTTCCGGGTCATAAACATCTGGTAACAGTTTACCGACTTGTTTTACCCAATTTATTACCGTGGTATGATGAACTCCCTTAACTCGTTCTATCGCCCGTAAACCCATGCCATTAACGTACATTTTTAGGCAATCACGTTTGATGGTTTCGCGCTTGACCTCGCTGGGGCTCATACTCATTGATGAATTGACGACCGCATTGGACACAAATGTGGTTCTGTTTTCCTTTTTTCTCGCCATTTTTACGGATATGGGTTGATTTACATTCGCTTGCGTTGCATAAATTATTCCTCCTATTCATACTCTAACTCAGCAACGCCGGGAATTTTGCTGGCAAATCCTGACTTGCGGTTAGCCTATGGAACAGCAAGCCGTCACCGTTTAGAAGCTGAAATGATGAGAATTTGGGATTTAAAACACTAGAAGGATACTATCGAAAATTAGAAATTTTCGGAGACACTAAATCTAATGAACAATAAACAATCAACCAGCTAGAATGTAAAATTATGTCGATAGAATTATAACACACTAAAGCTAGAGTCAAAATCGGCAATTTACAGAGATAATAAACTTGTGGTATGATATTTCATGTCGTCAGCGGTTCCGAAGAATCAAGCAATTAATAAAAAAATACCGGAAAATTATAAAGCTTGTTTTTGGAGTAACTTTGGCAACCAGTCTTTCATTAGCTATTACAAAGGAGCATAACCAATGACTAATATCGTTACAGGCGCGGCAGGTTTCATCGGCTCTCACTTAGTAGAAACTCTTTTAAAGCAAGGTGAACAAGTGATCGGCGTTGATGAAGTCAACGATTACTACAATCCCGAATTGAAGAGAAAAAATCTCGCTAATTTTGAAAAACATCCGAATTTTAAACTGGTAGAAAGCAATATCTTATCTTTAGATTGGAAATCTCTCTTAGCCAATGTGGAAGTCATTTACCACCAATCAGCCCAAGCAGGAGTCCGCTCTAGCTGGGGAAATGGTTTTCGCAGCTATACAGAACGCAATATCAATGCAACTCAGGTACTCTTAGAAGCCGCAAAAGATGCACCGCAACTGAAAAAGTTTGTGTTGGCTTCATCTTCGTCCGTGTACGGCAATGCTGAAACTTTTCCTACTTCCGAAACTGCCTGCCCTCAACCAGTTTCTCCCTACGGCATTACCAAATTAGCCGCTGAACGTTTGTGTTCGCTTTACTATCACAATTTCGGCGTTCCCGCAACTATGCTGCGCTATTTCACTGTTTACGGGCCTCGCCAGCGTCCCGATATGGCATTTCACATATTTTTCAAATCAATTTTGCGCGGCGAAGCGATTTCAATTTACGGAGACGGACAACAAACGCGAGATTTCACATTTGTCAGCGATTGCATTGCTGCTAATTTAGCTGCTGCTAAAGTGCCGGAAGCTGTCGGTGAAATATTCAATATTGGGGGCGGAAGTCGAGTTGCTTTAGCAGAAGTTATTCAGACTATGGAAAGCATTGTCGATCGCCCAATTCGCATCAATTACCTAGAATCGAGCAAAGGAGATGCGCGGGATACTAGCGCTGACGTATCAAAAGCTCAGAAAATCTTGGGATATCAGGCACAGGTTTCTTTGAAAGAAGGGTTAAAGCAAGAATGGGAATGGGTGCAGTCTTTGTACGGTTAGAGTGCGCTGAACCTACTCATATCAAATGCTGTGAGGCATACAGCTACCGGATCTGATAAGTTCAGAAACCGGGTTTTTTAAAGAAACCCGGTTTCTCGGTCTTATGTCTTTTTTGTATAGTTACTTATAAGCTTGGGTATTTGACCTTTTGGGGAGACTTTACTACACAAAGCGATCGCTTGAAAGAGACCAAACTAGACAAAGGCAGCCCGTCGCACCATCCTGTCTGTGCCACGGGCTAGAAGATCGTACTGATTTGCAATTAAATGCGTAAATCTGCTTATATATGCGGTTAATTTTTCGATACAAGCGGAGATGATATCAATATACCTTTTACAAAAAAAATATAAAACTCTTATTGTATGTACATTTTGTGTAAAGTTAATCATTTTTGGTACATTTTAACTCTGGTTATGCAACTATATATAACAAAGTACCGTGCGTAAATTGACGAGTAGGAAAATCAACCATAAAAGAAAGTGACCAAGAAATAGTGCTGAAAGATATAATTTAATTGCTAGTAATTCTGACTGTGACACTGCAAATTCATTAGTCTCGATATCCTTCAAGCTGAGATGATTGTGTACTCAAGCCTTAATTCAGGAACAATCAGGGATTCTATTATTAATCGTTGTTTGGCAATTGTATTGTTGTAACTTTTATGATGACTATCTCTAAAAGTACAATTCAGAAAATCCAACTTGCAGATTGCTAACTTTAACAGATTAGTCATTATCAAAACAATCATCGGTGTACTTCTTTAGTGCTGAACCTCAAAACTATCATCATTGAAAAGCAGGTTACCTTTACAGGTAGCGGCTAAGATATACCAGAGATTTTTAGGGGTGCATCTCACTTTGGCGAATATGTCACAAAAGGATTAAAATGGAAAAGCTCATAAAATCGCCAAAAAATATGATGCCAAGAAAATGACACCCTCAGACCAAGAACAGCTAAAAGCCTACTTTAAAGCGGCAGCATAAATTCTTTACAGAAATACAGATCCAACCGAGTTATAAAGTTTTGACAGCATAGAAAAATCTCTCCGTCAGAAAATGCTAGAAGAAGTGGGATCAGAACTAGGTAGCTTTTTTTTTCAGCAGTATCAGGAATTCAAATAGGAAAACCCAGAAAAATAAAATCAATAGTCGGTGCGCTCGAAATTACAGACAATCAGGCGAAATATTTTGGATTGAAAGCTTAGAGTCAATTCAGTCCAATGATGGAAAAATGCTGTCTTTTAATCAGTGCCAACGAATCTTATCAAATGGCAGAAAAAGATTTAGAGATTTTCACAGGGGTCAAAGTCTCTCATAGTACATTACAAAGATTAGTCAAACGACAAGAATTTGAATTACCTACATCTAAACAAGGAGTCCAAGAAATTACATTGGATGGCGGCAAAGTCAGCGTCTGCAACGAAACAAAAGGCGAAGGGTGTTGCTGGAAAGACTATAAAGCCGTTTGTTTCGATAACGTTTATTCGGGAGCATTTTTTCAAAATAATCAAGATTTAATTGATTGAACTAACAGCCAAAAATTGCTACATCCTATGTATTGCCTAGGAGATGGTAATGCGGAAATTTGGCAAATATTTCAAGAAATTGGAGATACTGAACAAAGACAATAAATCTTAGATTGGTATCATCTGAAAGAAAATGTTTACAAAGTAGGAGGTTCACTAAAACGTTTAAAATTAGCAGAAAATATGTTGTGACAAGGTAAAATAGATGAAGTTATCAATCTATTTAAAGAGATGACAAAAAAAGAATTTAAAACATTTTGCAACTATTTAGAGACCCATCGCTGCCGAATAGTCAACTACCAATACTATAAAGAAGAATGCATAAGTTCGATAGGTTCGGGAACAGTTGAATCAATTATTAAACGAATTGGGTTTAGGGTGAAAATATCAGGAGCGCAATGGAAGATTGAGAGCGTTCCCTCTATCCTTTCTCTTCGCTGTGCTTAGGGGCTCGCGGACAAATAAAATACCAGTCAAAATGGGATAATCGTGATATCCCATTTTGGTAAAGTTTCAGAACGTTGCCATTCAGGCAAATACTGTTTTAACTCATCAGGTAAGACTTTTACTCCTTTCTCATAAGTGATTTCAACTAAGTGTAAAATGGGCTGAATTCCTTTCCATGTCATGTTGGATGCCCAGTATATGGCAGTTTCAACCGAATCTAAAATAGCACCATTCCAATAATGTTCAAGTGCCGCCCAGCAGCGTTCAATTGGATTATACTTGCTGTGATAAGGTGGATAGTAAATTAGTCGGATTCTTAAACCAATTCTCTGAGATAACTCAATGATACGTTTGATGAATTGTGTTCGATTGCTTCTAGTTGCTGGACCACCATCAAGGTCAATCACCAATTCTTCCAGTTCGGTGTAATCAGATTGGTTATTTTGCCACCAATCCGTTAGACAATCGACGATAAAATCAGTGGTTTCAGCGGACTGTCCCATATAAATTGATAATTGGTCACTCTTTATTGTTGAGAATGCCAAAGGGGACTAATACGGCTTGCCACTCCGTATCATGGTCATCAGCCGACTTCGGTTCAAGGGTTCGGGATTTACCATCCCGTGAGAGGTTGCCAATTTTGACTTTGGCTTTGGTATCAATTGATATTCGTAGAGACTTAACATCTTTATCGGAGGCTTGATTCTCCTTTGATACATTCTCAAAAATGGCATCTGTTTCGGGAATCTTTTTCAAGGGCTTGGTTTTTTGTGTTTTTTTAGGCGATATCCCATCCGATTTAAAATCGTGCCAATTGTTTGACGAGAAGGCAATTGCTCACAGTCGTAGTTCTTCTGACTCACTAATGCCGATAGTACCGCCTTGGCACTGATCCGAGCATACAAAAATGTCGATTGAAACTTCCGGTCTGTCTGGGAATCGGGATCTACTAAAGAACGAATATCGGCATCTTTGTTGGGCAGCAATATTTCACTTTTATGTCGCCCTCTTGCTCGGTAATTATCAACACAAATCAACCCGGTTCGTCGTTCATGTAAGCCTAATTGAACGCTGTCTCGGTTCCATCCCATAAATGTTTCTACTTTTCGGGCTGAACTATTAAAGTAGTCTTCGGCTACTTTTGCCATAAAGTCTCGACGGCGATAGCCCGTCAGTTTTTTGGCAGCATCCTTGAATGTCGATTTAACGGGCTCACTCAATATCATTTCTCGCATCCCACTCACAGAGGTCACAACCACTTATGTCAGATTTTTTGTTTCCTACCTTTCTAGCATACCTGGGGTGATATTTAATTGCAAGCCCCTTATCTCAACGGTCAACTTTCAATTTGATGTATTTGCCAAAGTGAGATGCACCCGAAATGATTTGGCTGGAGCTCCAGTAGAAACTGTAAAATTTTGGGCATATTCTGCTTCAAATTCTGACCACGGAATTAGTTTTGCCATGATTACCCAACGATTATCCTCTGACAATTGCCCCTCGAAGGGCAGGTCAAAGCTGGACGGCGGGCTTGGGGTTGGGTCAACTTTTCGGTACATTACGAAAGTGATGGTGTGCTGGGCTTTTGACTCATTTTAGCTACTATCTTTGCACATTTTCAGCGCTAAAACGAGCCCAAGTCCTTTGATGTAAGGGTTTTAGGCTTTTTCAGCAAACCCTATCTAGTTCGTCATCGACAACAAGGATGGAAGACATTTTTTATGATACTTTGTAGCTTTTACGATCTTGAAATAATCCTGTCAAAACCCCTGCTAACTGGGAACTATCGGCAGGGTGACATATACCGTTGTTTCCTGTTGATAAATACTGGTAATCGAGAACTCACCTCCGGCTAGTTCGACAACTTTATTGACAATTTTTAAGCCCAAACCAATGCCCTGTTGCTCATAGGTCTTGCGCTCAAACTGCATGAAGGCACCGATTTTAGCAATTTGCTCTTCTGTCATGCCCCGCCCTGAGTCATGTACAGATAAATTCAGCATTTCCCCCACAACTTGACCACTAACTTTAATTGTTGTATCTGGTGGGGAAAATTTCAGTGCATTATCAACTAATTCATGCAGAATTATTGATAGATATCGCTCTGGTAGAGACAGTACCACTTCCTCAAGTGCAAATATGAGGTCGTTGCTACGGTTGAAGCTCTGAGCATGGGATTTCAACGCAGTTTCAATGGCAGAAGTTGAGAATTGAGTAGGGGCGGATTGAAGCTTGTGTTGCCGATTGGCGGATAATTCTAATTCTAAATAAATGAGGAATTTTTTCGTTAAATTTTCTAAGCGACGGGCAGATTGATCGAGCCAGCCTAACATCTCATTGATTTCGGCGAGATCCATCTCTTCAAAATCCTCCTTAAGCAATCCGATAGTACCTAATATGCCATTGAGGGGCGTATTCAATTCATGGGATAGACTAGAAGCTAAGTTGCCACGCAGTTCATTGAGGGTACTTTCTAAGATATTGATAGTATTTTCTTGGATGTGGGACAAGTTCTGGATATTGTCATACTGTTGCTTGATTCTGAGCATTGAATTGACGCGAGCACGCAATTCAATTCCATTTACGGGTTTACTAATGAAGTCGTCGGCGCCGGCGGTTAGACAATGAGCAAGGTCTGATTTTGAGCTTAATGCCGTGACCATAATGATGGGAATTGCTTGCCATTTTGAGATAGCTTTGATTTGCCGACAAACTTCGATGCCATCTATTCCTGGCATCATCACATCTAGCAAAATTAGATCGGGATTGAAGGTGTCGAGGGTAGCGATCGCCTCTTGACCATTGGCAGCATAATGCAATTGATAATCCTGCTCGGATAACAGGGTTTCAATCACATCAAAATTATCTGGCTCATCATCAATGATTAAAATGGATGGTGTTTTCATGGTGATCTTGATTGGGGAGCTAAAAGTTAATAATAGTTGCCAATTGCTTTAAGTTGACAGATTTGCTAAGGTAATCGTTGGCTCCAAGGGCAAGGCAACGATCGCGCTCGCTTGTCATGACTAGGGTGGTGAGAGCAATGATGGGTACATCAACTAAGTTTGAATCGCGGCAGATCTGCTGCATGGCTTCTCGTCAATTCATACAGGGATTTGAATGTTAATCAGCATCAGATTGGGGTTTTCAGACTAGACTAGAGTGATGGCCTCCTCTCCATTTATCAAGAACTTGGGTTTAAAACCCCGTCATAAGCTCGACGGCTTTAATTGTAACTTTTTGTCACGCACCCATTTGTTTTGTGCTGACCGTGATAGCATAAGGGTGGAGGTAAGGCAATGCTAGTTTTTGAGTTCAAGGCTTACGGAAAATCAAGTCAGTTCCAAGCGGTAAACGAAGCTATTCGCACCAGCCAGTTTATCCGTAATAGCTGTTTGCGTTACTGGATAGACAATCCTAAAAAGAACAAGTACGACTTGAATAAATACTGTGCTGTACTAGCGGCAACTTTTCCGTTTGCTGACGAACTCAACTCCCAGGCAAGACAAGCAAGTGCCGAACGTGCCTGGGCAGCCATCTCTCGGTTCTACGAAAACTGTAAGAAAAAGATTCCTTGCAAAAAAGGATATCCACAATTCCAGAAAGACTGCCGTTCTGTTGAGTACAAATCTACTGGGTGGAAACTTACAGATGACAGAAAGTCGATAACTTTCACCGATAAAAAAGGGGTCGGCAAGCTCAAGCTCAAAGGTACACGCGACTTGCATTTTTACCAAATCAGCCAAATTAAACGGGTACGATTGGTAAAACGTGCTGACGGTATGTACGTCCAGTTTTGTGTTGATGTCAATAGAAAGGAAAACACAAAACCAACGGGTAAAACCATTGGACTAGATGTTGGGCTAAAAGAATATTACACTGATTCAAACGGAGTCACGGTTGAAAATCCTAGGTTCTTGAGAAAAAGTGAACGTATCCTTAAGCGCAGTCAGCGTCGAGTATCGAGAAAAGTTAAAAGTTCAAAGAATAGAGGCAAAGCTCGACAGGTTTTAGGCAAGCGCCATCTCAAAATAAGCAGGCAACGTAAAGACCATGCCGTAAAATTGGCAAGGTGCGTAGTTCAGTCAAACGACTTGATAGCCTACGAAGATTTGAGAATTAAAAATATGGTGCAGAATCATTGTCTCGCTAAGTCTATTAACGACGCATCTTGGTATCAGTTTCGTGTATGGCTTGAATATTTTGGAAAAGTATTTGAGCGCGTAACGGTTGCGGTGAATCCGCAATATACCAGTCAAGAATGCTCTAGCTGCGGCGAAGTTGTCAAAAAAACGCTATCCACCAGAACTCACGCTTGTAAATGCGGGTGTCTAATGGATAGAGATTTCAATGCTGCTATGAATATCCTAGGTCGGGGATTGGGTACGGTAGGGCATACCGGAACCTTTGCATTAGATGCAAATAACGCTTTGGGAGAATTGACCTCTACTGTGGTTGGAGAAATCCAATTAGAGCAAGTCGGCTCGTAGATCAAAGAATCCCCATGCCTTCAGGCTGGGGAGTGTCAAAGCTACGATGCACCGATGCTCAAGACTAGGGTGTGTTTTCCAACCCTGGGAGGGCGAACCCTGCGGACACAAAACATTCGTTTTTAGCGGTAAGCGATCACCCGCAGGGTTCGCCCCCTACTGAAAACAGGCTCTACGGGCTAGGGTTGGAGGGAAGAGGGGTTGCATCTGTCGTAAACGACGACAGCGGTTGCTATATATTGAATTAATTGATTGAAGCAGGTGGGCAACACTTTTTATATTAATTGGTAAGATAAATCCTTTCAATTTCAGTCGCCGGGAGGGGTTTAGAAAATAAATAACCCTGTCCAAATTCACAACCGAGTTGTTGGAGCCACTGAAGTTGCTGAGTTGTTTCAATTCCTTCGGCAATGACGGTAAGTTCGAGTTGATTACTCAGAGTAATAATAGTGTTCACAACTTGATAGTTGCGATTTTCGGCTTGGAGCTGATTGACAAAAGAGCGATCGATTTTGAGGTTATCCACTGGAAAACGGTGCAGATAACCCAGGGAAGAATATCCCGTGCCGAAATCATCAATGCTGATCTGAATTTGGCGCGAACGCAATTGTTCAGTTAGCGCGATCGCCATCTGAGCATTTTCTATAATCGCGCTTTCGGTAATTTCCAGTTTGATGTTAGCAGGATTAACCGCAGTTTCTGCCAACACCCGATCGACATCAGCCAAAAGGGTTGGGGAAGAAAATTGTCGCACAGAGAGGTTAACGCTCATTGTTAACTCTGTCCAGCCCCGTTGCTCCCATATCCGAAGTTGCTGACACGCCTGCTTCAACACTACCATTCCTACTGGCACAATCAGCCCTGTTTGCTCCATGCAGGGGATAAATTCTCCTGGTAAAACCATACCCCGAACGGGATTTTGCCAGCGTACCAGTGCTTCAAATCCGACCATTTTTTGGGTTTGTAGATTGACAATTGGCTGGTAGTAGATGACAAACTCTTGATGTTCCAGTGCTCGCTGTAAATCATTTTCCAAGGTCAGCCGGTTTAGCATTGCCAAAGACATCTGACAATCAAAAATTTGATAGCAGCCTTTCCCAGAAAGTTTAGCTTTATACATTGCTGTATCGGCATCTTGTAAGGGTTCTTCCGGTTGTTTATAAACACTACTACCTAGAGCAATGCCCATACAAGCAGTCATAAAGATTTCACAATCTGCAACTAGAAACGATGCGTCAAATCCCCGTAAAACAGCTTCAATAAATAGTTCAAGATCGACCGCACCATCAATGTTATAAAGCAAAAAGCAAAACTCATCCTCACCCATACGTGCTAACACATCGCCAGGGCGTAGATGATGCTGTAACCGTTCTGTCATGGCGAGTAGCAATTGATTGCCGACGGCATAACCAAAGGAACCATTAACCAATTTAAACTGATCGCAGTCTAGATAAACCACCGCAAATGATAATTCCCCAGCTTGTAAAATCTCAGCCAATTTTTGAAGCAAGAAAGTTCGACTGGGTAATGCTGTGAGTGCATCCTGAAGAATCATGGTTTCCAATTGGGCGGTTCGTTGTTGCACCGTTGCTTCTAATTGAGCATTGAAGCTTACTAATTGCTGATATTGCCCATGAATGCGTAACATCGATCGCACCCTTGCTTTTAATTCTAAGTGATTGATAGGTTTGCTGATAAAGTCATCCGCCCCTGCCGCGAAACATCTGGCGAGATCCGTTTTGGTTGTCAAGGCTGTCACCATAATTATAGGCACTGATTCCCATTGCGGCATAGCTTTAATGCGTTTACAGACTTCTATGCCGTCTATCCCTGGCATCATTACATCGAGCAAAATCACATCTGGCTTAAAAAGGTCTAAGGAAGCGATCGCATCTTGACCATTGGAAGCGTAGTATAACTTGTAGCCAAGATTGGGCAAAAGGGTTTCAATCACGTCAAAGTTATCGGGTTCGTCGTCAACGACTAAAATAGAAGGGGTATTCATAAAACCAATGTACGTAATGAAGGGTCTGAAGATATTGTATGCACTCTTTTATATTATTATTATTATAACTCTAGCAATCCTCATTGATTTTCTAGGTATATTAAAGTTGAAACCCTTGCTATACAAAGAGTCTAATAATATAAGAGGTCGTTATATCTTGAGACTCAGATCGGATTGCTATATCAAAATTAGGAGAGTAGGTGGGCGATCGCCACAAACAAGTGATATTTATCTTACCCATATATAATTTAAGCTCGCGCTCGTTCTACAAATTATAGTTTTAGGAATTGGTAGAAAAAACTTTTCAAACTCTCGAAGGGCAAAGCATTCGGGACTAAAACAGTGTTTTTTAGGGGGAATTTATCGCTCGAATGCTGAACCCCTACACCAAATTTATAGTTTGAAAACACGCCCTAGCAAGAAAACCCCTATTGAGAACCAAATACCTTTGTTTAGGGAGCTAAAAGTTGTTGAATAGAGGATACTAATTGCTTCAACTTAACAGGTTTCGTAAGATAATCATTAGCTCCAGCGGCGAGACAACGATCGCGATCGCCAGTCATAGCTAAAGCAGTTAGGGCAATAATCGGCACATTGACTAAGTTTGGATCACGGCGAATGTGCTCCATAGCTTCTAATCCATCCAGCCCCGGCATTTGAATATCCATCAAAATTATATTGGGGTTTTTAGACTTGGCTAGCGCGATCGCCTCTTCTCCATTCTTAGCCAAAACAATACGATAGCCTTTAGCTTTCAGGTAGCTCGTAACCGTACTAATATTAGCTTCGTTGTCTTCTGCCAACAAAATTAAAGGAGATCCTTCCTTTTCTGGTTGAAAAAACTCGATGGGAGACTCCGCCTGGGATTTCAAATTAGAAGCAGATAAGTTAGGAGAAGATAGGTTAGGAGAAGATAGTTCACAACCAACGCCGGGAAGGTCAATCGTGAAGCAACTTCCTAATCCTACTTGACTCGTTAAGCCCACTTGTCCGCCATGAAGTTCGACAATGCGTTTCACTAAGGCTAAACCCAAGCCAGTACCCGCATATTGACGATTTAAGGCACTATCGATTTGGATAAAAGGCTGAAACAATTTGTTAATATTTTCTGGGGCAATACCGATGCCTGTATCGATGACAGCAATTCTTAGATAGTCTTTGAGTTCTAACCCCTCTTCCTGGGGTTTGAGAGCTAGTTCCTGCTCGAAGGGAGTCTGGTATAACATCACCTTGGTGTCCCCTTGGAGATCGTGCGGGACTAGAACCGTTGCCCGCTTGTGACGAGTGACTTCTAGGGTAATGCGTCCCCCTTCTGGGGTGAATTTGACAGCATTGTTAAGCAGATTGATCAAGACTTGGCGGATGCGCCGTTCATCAATTAAGAAGTCTGGCAAATTTAAGGGAATTTTAATCTCTAGTTGGAGGCGTTTTTGCATGGCTTGTTGTTTGATAAATGCCAGACTAGATTGACACAGACGATTGATTGAAACTGGTGTAAAATCCAACTCCATTTGACCGGATTCAATTTTAGCCACATCCAAAATGTCGTTGATTAATTCTAGTAAGTGAAAGCCACTGCGCTCGATGGTTTGTAAAGCCTTAATTTGTGCTTCGTTAACTATGCCAAAGACTGCCTCTTGTAGCCCCTCAGTCATACCCAGAATGGCATTAAGGGGGGTGCGGAGTTCGTGACTCATGTTGGCGAGAAATTCGTCTTTAAGGCGGGTAGCACGGGCAAGTTCCTCGTTAGAAACTGCCAATTGTTGATTGCGCTCAGTGACTTGCTGCTGCGCTTGTTGTCGTTCAGTGAGTTCTTGCTGCAACTGCTCAAAGAGGTGGGCTTGCTGAATGGCGATCGCCAACTGATTAGCAATTTGTTGCAGTAGTTGCGCTTCAGACTCTTGCCATACTCGTTTTTCTCGACAGGCATGGATGACTAAAACCCCCCAGAGCTTATTGCTTTGGTCTGGGGCAACCCATCTATCGTTTTCGCTCCCTCCCACTTCTTGCAGGATAGGCGCAACGATTTTGGACTGAATTTGACCTTCAATGCAGTATTCTACTAAACAATCACTCGATATGTCAGTCATCACATCAGGGACAATGCACGGCTTACCCTGCCAATAGTATTGTAAGATTTCTTGAGACCAAACTTCATTATCCCACTGACGATCCTTGAGAGCGGGGAACTGACTAGATACCGATTCCTTAACAATTTGGCTTTTGCCATTGCCAAATAGCCGGAACACGATGACGCGATCGCCTCGCAAAATTTCTTTGACTTGCTGCGTCACAGTCGCCAAAATTTGGTTAATATCCAAGGATTCGCGAATTTGCTGGACGATCACTCCCAAAGCTCGCTGCCGTTGCAGTTGTAAAGCGATCGCCTCTTCTGTTTGCTTGCGGATGACCAGTTCCGATTGCACCTGTTCGTAGAGATTAGCTTGCTGAATGGCGATCGCTAACTGGTTAGCAGTTTGTTTGAGTAAATTGATTTCCCAGTCTTCCCACTGGCGTGGAAGATCGCATTGATGGACAATTAGCAATCCCCAGAGTGTGTGATTCTGAACAATTGGAACTACGAGTTTAGCTCTGACATGAATTTCTGCTAGGAATTGAATCAGACAGGGTAAAACTGGCTGGTTTTCATCTTCGCGATCGCTGAGGGCATACACTCTTCCTTGGATATAGCGCTCATAATTCTCTTCTGGGAAAACCTCTTGAGGAAAAAGGATATCCAGAATTTGGGGCCATTTTGGCAACACAGATTCAGCAATGGCAGCCCCCGTTCCTCCAGGAAAAACCCGATAAACCAGCGCCCGGTCTGATTGTAAGACATGACGGATTTCCTCAACAGTGGTATTGAGAACTTCGTCTAGATTCAGAGACGATCGCACCCGTTGAGTAATCACTCCCAGCAAACGTTCCTGTTTTGCCTGTTGTTGCAATCTCAATTCGGTTTGTTTGCGATCGCTAATATCGCGGCATACACAAATCAACAATCCATCTTCTGTAAGAGTCAGAGATAGACCTTCACTAAAAGTCGAGCCATCTTTACGGGTAGCGATCGCTTCTCCCTCCCAAGCGCGATCGCGCCCCAGCACTGGAAAAACTTCCTGCTCAAACCGTTCTAACTCCTCTAGGGAATACAAACCACTCCAGTTTTTGCCTACCAATTCTTCAGGGTATTCGTAACCAAATAGTTCTAAATGAGCTTGATTCAAGTAGAGGTAGGTGTCTCCTTGCATAATTGCAATGCCATCGATCGCCGCCTCAATTGCCGCTAGTTGCTGCGTCATCGCCTGCTCAGTTTCTTTGCGCTCGGTAATGTCTTGAATCAAGATTAGTAAGTGTGTCAGTCCGTCATGGCTTGATAGGACAGAGGTAGAAATGGTGACAGTTCGTTTGTGCCCATCTTGACGCTGGATTTCCCTTTCTTGAGCGATCTGATTTTCCCCTTGCCACATCTGTCCCAAACGGGCGATCGCTTGTTCTCGATCCCTTGGATCTGGGTATAAACTTTGATACCACCCCAGACGGTTAATATCTTCTAAGGTGTAGCCTGTAATCGCTTGCATTTGCCGATTCCAGACTGTGAAGCGGATAAAAGGAAACTCCTCAACTTCATGAAAAACACACAAACCTTCTGCCATGTTTTCTACAATTTGTTGACGGAAAGTATTTTCCTGCTGGAGAGTTGCTTGAGCCAATTTGCGGGCGGTAATGTCGAAGCGAATTGCTAGATACTGGAAAGGCTGCCTTTGTTCGTCCAGAAAGGGGACGATGGTGCTGGCAAGCCAGTACAGGCTACCATTCTTCGTCCGATTGCAAATTTCACCGCGCCAAATCTGACCACTAGAAGTGGTGCGCCACAGCTCTTGGAAAAAAGCGGGGGGATGGTAGCCAGAGTTGACAATGCGATGGGTTTGACCGATGAGTTCATCGCGGGAGTAGCCAGAAATGTCGCAGAAGCGATCGTTAGCGTAGTTAATGACCCCTTGAGCATCAGTGATAGCGACAATGGCGGAATGATCGAGGGCGAGTTTGAAAGCGGAGAGTTCTTGAATTAACTGCTGTCGTTCGGCTTCAGCCTGTTTGCGATCGCTAATATCAAAGTTGATCCCAATCATGCTCTGGGGATTGCCCTGGGCATCTCGCACCACCACTCCATTGGCTTTAATAAAGTGGACGCTACCATCGGGATGCACGAACCCATACTCGGTATCGTATTCTGCCTGTTCCAAGACGGCTTGGTGGAGCAATGTTTCGGTGGAGGTGCGATCATCGGGATGTATTCCGTTTGTCCAACTGTCGTAGGCTATAGGGGAATCAGATTGTTTCGTGAAGCCAAACAGTTCGTAGATCCGCTCATCCCCAAGGATGGTGTTCTGTTCAATGTCCCATTCCCAAGAACCGATCGCCCCTGATTTGAGGGACAATGCAAGGCGATCTGATAGTTTTTGTAGTTCGGCTTCAGCTCGTTTGCGCTCAGTAATATCTTTGGCGATCCCTAAAAAGCCCATAATTTGCTGATTGACATCCTTGAGGGGGGTGATGGATAGCAACACAGGAAAGCGAGAGCCATCTTTGCGGATATAGCTCCACTCTTCTTCGTTAACAATGCCTTGGCGTGCTTTGGCAACAAGAACCTCAAAGCCGGGAGGCACATATTGCCCCAGTTCGGCACAGAGGGAGGCTGCTCGGTCAATTACCTCCCTGGCATCATGAATGAGTGCAGGTGTGACAATGCCTACAATTTCTGCGGCACTATAACCCAGCATCTCTTCGGCTGCGGCATTAAAGGTTTGGATGATGCCAGTTGGGTCAGTGGAGATGATCGAGTAATCAGCACCATTGAGGATAGCGCGTTGTAGGCTGTTGACTTGCCAAAGCTCTTGGGTGCGTTCTACGATTTTGGCTTCTAGTTCTTGATTGAGTTGCTGGAGTTGTTGTTCGGCTTGTTTGCGATCGCTAATATCTGTCACCGTGCCTACATAACCGACTACTTGCCCCTCTGCATCCAGTTCGGCAACAGACTGCCCATAGACCCACGTCACTCCACCGTCGGGACGTTGAAAGCGGTATTCTAGTTGGAAGGGACGATTTTCTTCCATAGATTGCTGCCATTCGGTGGGGAGCGCGACGCGATCGTCAGAATGTAGCCCTTCTCGCCATCCGTCTCCGAAGGCGGTTGTTGGGGTGATTCCGCTAATTTGACACCAGCGATCGTTAACATAAATGCAGTTACCGACAGCATCGGTGCGAAAAATCCCCACTGGAGACGCTTCAACTAGGGTGGCGTAGCGTCCTTCGCTCTCTAGCAATTGGGTTTCAGTTCGCTTGTGATCGCTAATATCTGTCACCGTGCCTACATAGCCGACTACTTGCCCATCTGCATCCAGTTCAGAAACAGACTGCCCACATACCCACGTCACTTTACCATCGGGACGTTGAAAGCGATATTCTAGCTGGAAGGGATGATTTTCGGAGACAGATTGCTCCCATTCAGCAGTAACCCAGTCGCGCTCGTCGGGATGTAGCCCTTGTTGCCATCCCTTCCCAATGGCGGTTGTTGGGGTGAGTCCGCTGATCTGACAGTAGCGATCGTTGATATAGGTCAACTTACCCGCAAGATCGGTGCGAAAAATCCCCACGGGAGCTGCTGTCACTAGGGTGGCGTAGCGTTCTTCACTCTCTACCAATAGGACTTCAACTTTCCGTCGTTTAGTCAGTTCCTTTTGTAACCGTTGGTGGGTGATGGCTTGTTGGAGGGCGCTCGCCACTTGCAGGGATACTTGCCTTATGAGTTCGATCTCATCGGTTGTCCAAGTGTGCGGCACGGCTCGATAACTGGCGAGCATTAGACCCCACAATTGCTCCTCGACTACGATCGGTACCATCAGTTTGGCGCGAATCTCAAACCCCACTAAGAGTTCCTGATGGCACTGGGTCATCGCTTCGTTGTAGATGTCATTTATGATGCGAATTTTACCATTGCGATAAGGTTCTAGCCATTCTGCGCTAATACAAGGATCGTGTGCTTCGGTATTCAATACCGATCGCCCAGTACCGGTAATCGCTTCGGCGATCACCGTGCCGCTAAAGTCAGGACGAAACTGGTAAATGATCACGCGATCGCACCCAAGGAGCGATCGAATTTCTCGCACTGTGGTGTCGAGGATGTCTTGCAAATTCAGGGACGATCGGATGTTATCGGCAATCGTGTTTAGGAGTCGCTCTTGCTTTGCTTTTGTTTCTAGAGCAACTGTGCGGGCTTGAACCTGTTGCTCTAGCTCAATGTTGCGATTTTCTAGTAGTGCCACCTTTTCCGCCTCTAGGCGCACCACCTTGGAGTCTAAAACCTCCACCAGTTTGTATAGTTCTAGGGGGTTAAGGGCTTGTAGCAAAATGGTTTGGGTGACAATGCCCAATAGTTCTCCCTGCTCCCCCGTCACCGCCAACCGACGAATCGAGCGCTGCTCCATGATCTGCTGCACATTCCAGAGCGAATCATCAGGCTTGACTGCACAAATTGGTGTACTCATCACCGCCTGTGCTGTGCAGTTGTCCAGATTCAATCCCAGTGCTAGAAACTGCACCATGTCCCGCTCGGTGACAATCCCCACGGGAATTTGCAGGAGTTCTGTGGAGCAGCAGCTCGGTTCGACAATGATGACGGAACTGATGTGGTGGTTTGCCATCTGTTGGGCGATTGCCAACAGGTCACTATCAGGTGTAGCAAAAATCACCTCCCTGGTCATCACCTCCGCCACCAGACGCAACCGCAATAGGTGGAGCGGTCGGGAGATTTGGCGCAGACTTTCATGGGTAACAAGCCCCACGAGGCGATCGTGTTCATCCAGGAGCGGTAAATGGCGAATCTGGTGCTGCGGTCGCAGATTCATGGCAAAAAACAAATCGGTGAAGTCTGACTCGCGCAAAGTGACAGCGGGATGTGTCATCACCTGCTGCATGACTAGGCGATCGAGGGGCTGCTGCTGGGCAATCAGGCGTACTACGTCCCGTTCGGTCAAAATACCTAGCAACCGCTCGTTTTCTACTACCAACACACAGCTTGACCGTACCTCTTGGTGGAGTTCATCCAGTTGACTATCCGCTGTTTTATTGGCAGCACAGAGCGATCGCACCCCGCTCATTAGGGCGATCGCTGACCTTACTGTTGTATCGGGCGAGACAATCAATGGCTCGCGGGCGATCGCCGACTTCAGTTCTAGCGGGGTCAGAGCTGTGGCGTGAGTCAACATGGGTTTATAGGGGTTTTATTGTTCATCTTACATCCCGCACCTGTACTGTGACATTTGTTCCTCAGTCAGAAAAGGCTTCTAAAAAAGTAAAATTTAAGCATTCTTCACCAGGTTTCTTGGTTCTGGTATTATTGTATTCAAAATAAGGCGTTGCTGATTTACGGTATGAAAGGCTAAATATGCAATTCATAAAAACCAGCGTCTACAAAGCTTCTGGATTTTTCAATTATTTATTTCATACCGTAAATAAGCAACGCCAAAGAACTATTTAGAATAAAATAGCCCTGCACCATGTAGCGATCGCTTCGATATCCGCTAAAGGCTAATTAGTCAAATTTACTCGTCCCACCTTCTGAGCCACTTTTTTCGCTGCTTCGCCGGAAATAATATCACCGACTTCAACTTGCTTCAAACCTCGGTCAACTTTGTCAAGGAAGTAAACCCTCTTCATAACTTCCTCAAAAGTAATCTCTGGTGGCATTTCCTCTACGACCTTTAAGACTCTATATTTTACTATAATACCTGACATGACCCAGACTTTTTTTGTTGAGTCTGCTCTAGGATAACAGTCTCTGTCCTCCTATCAGATTAGTCCGTGTCAGTAAATCTACAGAATCGTAGATTTACTTAGTTAGGCTAACAAATTTAGGCAGTACGACACCTAGACAGAAACTGAATTATATAAATTAGAGAGTCAAATTTTACCGATAACCTCTAAGTTTCAAAGTGCTTCTGATAGATAGAAAGCAATCAGTAGCCTCCGTATAATTACTGAATACTGGGAAATACTCAGTATTGAATGAGCAGTTTGGACAGTTGGCTAAACAGTAGTTTTGCCGATGGCTCTAACAAAAATTTTAAGTTAGAATTTGCTTGAAGTAATGAAAGTGCCTTCATGCCTTCGTGCCTTCACTCGTTCGTAGGGACTCCAAGTTGTGACCGCATCAGTCTGATTTTATTTGACTGATTGCCCTTAATGTGAGGAAATTTTAAGGAATTCCCTGTTATGAATAAGCCCCTACTTCAAATTCCTTGGAAGAGGTGGAATTCGGGTCTAGCTAAATTCAACTCCTAAATTGTTGCCCATTACTTGAGAAAAATTGAGATGAAAACACTTCTAGATATAATAGAGAAAAAGAATCAGGAGTTTGCTCAGTTGCCGTTTTTCGACTATATGAAAGATGAAAGTGTTGAGCCTCGCCAAAAACTAGCATTTGCGCCAGTGATTACCCCACTGGCGCTGGAGTTCAGCGAGTTGTGCAAGCGGGTTTTGCGACAGGAACCCACGACAAACAAGATTCAAGAAATGGTGAATCGGCACACTTATGAAGAACATTTTCACTGGCAATGGCTGCTGGAAGACATGGAGAAGATGGGCATGAATTATTCCATGCCTTTCAGCGACGTTGTACGATTTATTTGGAGTGAGCACACCAAGGTATCTCGCTCCATGCTTCCTCTGTTTGAACGCTACACCTACCAAGCCGATCCGATCATGAAGCTGGTGGCGATCGAGGTTTCTGAAGTTACAGCCAATGTTTTTTTCCGGGCAACCAATCCAGTGGCAATGCAACTGCAAGCCATGACCGGGCATGAGTTCCGCTATTTTGGTATGTGTCACAATCACATTGAAAATACCCACACGCTCCATACTCCAGCCTCTTTGCAAGCCATCAGAGACATTGAAATCTCAGAGGAGATTCGCCAACAAGCGATGGAGTTGATTGATGTCGCCTTTGACTATTTTGCAGAACTGGTCAATGAATTTTTGGTTTACATTAAAACTCATTCCTACGAAAATCCGTTTGGCAAGGCGGCTCTTTCAGAGCCAGCGCTGAGCGTCGTCTAATTTATTGTCATTTGTCAGTTCTTGTAGCGATGGTAGAGGGGATAACGCTTCTGTTTTACCATCGTTTTTCAGTAGTATTACGTTTATATTTACAAATGGCTTCTGCTCTATCTATTCGATCGGTTTATGCTGAAAAAAAATATGAGTGTAGTGTGAAAGTAACCGTGAGAGTGGATATAATGATGAATCCATTGTTTTGAACAGGGTTTATGCTAAAGAGCTTGATTGGAATTCCAGGGTATCGAATTCATGAAACGATTTACACCAGTTCCAGAACGGTGGTTTACCGGGGCTGGCGAGAGTGGGATCAAACCCCCGTTGTGATCAAACTTCTAAAAACGGCTTATCCCAGCCTGGTTGAATTAGCACAATTCAAGAACCAATATGCGATCGCCCAAAATTTGAACATGGCTGATGTTGTCCGTTTCTATAGTCTGGAGACCTACCAAAATCAGCTTGCTCTAATTATGGAGGACTTCGGAGGAATTTCACTCAAGGAGTATACAGCGCTTTGGGGCCAGCAATCTGAAGTGAACACCTCACTTCATAAGGCTCCTCGCTACGAGCCACTGTTTCTCACCGAATTTTTGCAGATTGCGATCGCCCTCGCCCAATCGCTCAATAATCTCTACTGTCATCGCATTATTCATAAAGATATCAAGCCTGCCAATATTCTGATTCATCCCACCACCAAGCAGATTAAGCTGATTGACTTTAGCATCGCTTCCCTGCTGCCTAGAGAAACGCAACTTTTGATTAATCCTTCAGTGCTGGAAGGGACGCTGGAGTATTTATCCCCTGAACAAACCGGCCGGATGAACCGGGGCATTGACTACCGCACCGACTTCTATTCGCTAGGCATCACCTTCTACGAATTGCTCACTGGTCAGTTGCCGTTTCAATCGGACGATGCTCTCCAACTGGTACATTGCCACATCGCCAAACAAGCCTCCGCCGTCCATAACCTGAATCCTGCCGTGCCGCCGCTCCTCTCGGAGGTGGTGAGTAAACTGATGGCGAAGAATGCCGAAGATCGCTATCAGACCGCCTGGGGACTGAAGCACGACCTGGAAACCTGTTTGCATCAATGGAACGCAACGGCCATGATTGTGCCGTTTAAGCTGGGACACCGGGATACTTGCGATCGCTTCGTGATTCCTGAAAAGCTGTATGGTCGGGAAGCGGAAGTGACCATGCTGCTGGAAGCCTTTGAGCGGGTGCAGCAGGGTGCCACCGAACTGATGCTGGTGGCAGGCTTTTCCGGCGTGGGCAAAACGGCCGTCGTCCACGAAGTGCACAAGCTGATCGTGCGCCAACACGGGTACTTCATCAAAGGCAAGTTCGATCAATTCCAACGCAACATCCCCTTCTCGGCGTTGGTGCAGGCGTTCCGCGACTTGATGGGGCAACTGCTGACCGAGAGCGATGCCCAGATCGATCTATGGAAGACCAACATTCTAGCTGCACTGGGCGAGAATAGCCAGGTGATCGTCGAAGTAATTCCAGAACTCCAACGAATCATTGGCGAACAGTCTCCTGCGTCGGAACTGTCCGGCAGTGCAGCCCAAAATCGCTTTAATCTGTTGTTCCAAAAGTTCATCCAGGTTTTCACCACGCAAGATCATCCCCTAGTGGTTTTTCTCGATGACCTGCAATGGGCAGACTCCGCCTCGCTCAAGCTGATGCAACTGCTGATGAGCGAAGCAAAAAGCCACTATTTGCTGCTCGTGGGTGCGTATCGGGATAACGAAGTTTCGCCCGCGCATCCGTTAATGCAGATGATCGAAGAACTGCAGCAGACATCGGTCACGGTCAATAAAATTGCTCTAGCTCCCTTGACCCCCATCCACCTGAATTACTTGATTGCCGATACTCTAAATGTCTCACCAGAGCAAGCAATTTCCTTGACCAAGTTGGTGCATCAAAAGACCCAGGGGAATCCTTTTTTCAGCAATCAATTTATTAAATCGCTTTATGACGATGGACTGATTGTATTTGATACCTCGGTGGGCGGTTGGCATTATGACATCGCCCCAATCCGCGCTATGAGCCTGATTGAGGATGTGGTGGAATTTGTGGCCAAGCAATTGCAGAAGTTGTCGCTGGAAACCCAAAATGTCTTGAAACTGGCGGCTTGTATTGGCAACCAGTTTGACCTGGAAACGTTGGCGATCGTGTATGAGCAATCTCCCACAGAGACGGCTGCTGCTTTGTGGCAAGCCCTCAAAGAAGGAGTGATTTTGCCCAACGGCGAAGGATACAAATTATTCCCGGCCGATGGTTGGACACTTGTGACAGAAAATGCACCCATCCCTAGCGCTCAGGAAAAACCGATCGCCTCCTACAACTTTCTTCACGATCGCGTCCAACAAGCAGCCTACTCGTTGATTCCAGACGATGACAAACAGGCGACTCATCTCAAAATCGGGCAACGGCTGTTAAACAATGTGCCAGAAGCCGAGCGAGAAGCCAACGTTTTTGAGATTGTGAATCACCTTAATATCGGTATCGAGTTGATGCGATCGCAGGACGATGGCTTGCGAGTTGCTTCGCTACGGGAGCAACTCGCTCAACTCAACCTGATCGCAGGACGAAAAGCCCTCGCTTCTACCGCATACAAAGCTGCTATTGAGTATTTGACCAGGGGAATCCGCTTGCTGCGATTGGACTGCTGGCATCGTCAGTATGGGTTAACCCTGTCTCTGCATGAGTCAGCGGCTGAAGCGGCTTATCTCTGCGGAGCCTATGAGCAGATGGAGCAACTGGGTGAGGCCGTGATGCAACAAGCCAACACTTTGCTCGATCGCGTGGGCATTTACGACATCAAAATTCAGGCCTATACAGCCCAAAATAATGTGCTAGCTGCGATCGCGATCGCTCGGCAAGCGATGGCACAGTTCGGCCTCGTTTTTCCTCTTGAACCCACCCCGGCTGACATTCAGGCAGCCCTCCAAGAAACGGCTGTTCTGCTGGGCGGGCGTAATCCAGAAGAACTGGTCGATTTGCCCATGATGACGGCGGCAGACAAACTGGCAGTTGTTCAAATTGTGGCCAGTGTGGCTCCCGCTGTTTATATTGCCGCCCCAAATCTGTTTCCGTTGCTCATTTTGTCGCAGGTAAAAGCCTCGATTCAGTATGGTAATGCACCCTTTTCTGCGTTCTGCTATGCCTGCTACGGAATTCTTCTAAACGGGATTTTGCAAGACGTTGAAGTGGCCGATCGGGTGGGCAAATTGGCATTAGGGTTGAATGCCAAGTTGAATATCAACGTCATCAAGCCCACGGTTTTATATGTCGTGGGTGCTTTCATCATCTATCTGAAATCTCATCTCCAGAATGCTGTGCAGTTGATGTTGGAAGGCTATAAAATTGCGCTCGACACGGGAAATATCTACTACCTCGGCTTCAATGCGAAAGATATTTGTCAGTATTCCTATTTCCTGGGGCGGGAACTGCCTCGGCTAGAGGAAGATATGCAGGCTTATAGTCTTGTCCTGGAGAATTTCCAACAAACTACCACCCTCAACTACTGCCGGATCTATCATCAAGCGGTTCTTAACTTACTAGGCAAGGCTGAGAATGCTTGTGTTCTGACTGGTCAAGCATTGAACGAGGAAGAATTATTACCTCAGCTAATTGCTGCAAATGAATTTACAGGACTGCACTATTTCTACGTTCATAAACTAATTCTCTGCTATTTGTTTGGGGATCTGTCTTTGGCGATCGCAACTGCTACTCAAGCCAGACAGTATCTAGGAGCCGGCACCGGATACGCCACGATTCCGGTC
This sequence comes from Microcoleus sp. A6-C6, assembly GCF_036705955.1. Classification (NCBI taxonomy): domain Bacteria; kingdom Bacillati; phylum Cyanobacteriota; class Cyanophyceae; order Oscillatoriales; family Microcoleaceae; genus Microcoleus; species Microcoleus sp. A6-C6. The sequence goes on from NZ_JAUBVR010000050.1 coordinate 40,669, forward strand.
TTTCAGTTTTATGATTCGCTCACTGCGCTGGCTGCCTATCCTACTGCTACACCGTTTGAACAGGGAGAATTGCTGCAACGAGTGACTGAGAACCAGCAAAAAATGCAAACCTGGGCCAGTCATGCGCCCATGAATTATCTGCATAAATTTGAGTTGGTGGCAGCGGAACGGTGTCGGGTGTTGGGTCAAACGGCGGTCGCGCTCGATCACTACGATCGCGCAATCGCGGCCGCCAAAGCCAACGAATACACGCAAGAAGAAGCCCTTGCCAACGAACTTGCAGCTCGATTTTATCTAGACTGGGGTAAAGAAGCGATCGCTCAGGTTTACCTGACGAATGGCTATTATGCCTACGGACGCTGGGGTGCGAAGGCGAAGCTAGATGACCTGGAACACCGCTATCCCCAACTCTTGGCTCCGATCGTACAGGGCGAGGACGCAAGCTCTCCCATCCGGGCCGTTCGCTCCACCACCACCGGGGCGGGACGTAACAGTTCCAGCATTTCCGAAGCTCTAGATTTGGCAACGGTGATCAAAGCATCTCATGCGCTGGCGGGAGAAATTGAGTTGGAGAAGCTACTGTCAACGTTGATGCAGGTAGTGGTTGAAAATGCCGGAGCCGAAAAATGTGTACTGCTGCTGCGACATGAGGAAAATTGGGTGATTGCGGCCCAAACCGCGACCAATGTTGATCTCGAAACTCCGTTAGAAGTGGGGGCCCAGCGCTCCCAACTCGGTGAAAATTCGGCGTTTGGCTTGCGCTCGCGACCCCTGCGATCGAGCCGCGACATTCCCCACTCCGTTGTCAACTATGTTTCCCGCACTGCCGAGCCTTTAGTGCTGGATGATGCCCGACTGGAAACGACCTTTGCCGATGATCCCTACATGATTCTACAACAGCCCAAAAGCTTGCTGTGTATGCCAATCTGTAATCGCGGCAAGTTGATTGGCATGGTGTATCTGGAAAATAATTTGACGATCGCCGCTTTCACTCGTAACTGTCTGGAAGTTCTGCGGTTGCTCACGGCGCAGGCAGCGATCTCGCTGCAAAATGCAATGCTATACAACAAGCTTGCTGTGGCAAAAGTGCAACTGGAGAAAGCAAACCATACGCTGGAAAAGCGAGTTGAGCAGCGAACTCAGGAATTGCACAAGAAAAATCAACATCTCTCTGCCACCCTAGAGCAACTGCAACGCACGCAAACCCAATTAATTCAAACTGAGAAAATGTCAGGGTTGGGGCAACTGGTGGCTGGAGTGGCTCATGAAATCAACAATCCAGTGAACTTCATCTACGGCAATCTGATCCACACTGCTGAGTATACGGGGAATTTACTGGACTTAGTGGAGCTTTATCAACAGACCTATCCAGCGACCAACCGCCAAATTGAGGAGAAGATTACAGAAATCGACTTGGACTTCCTGATTGAAGACTTGCCCAAGATACTGAGTTCAATGAAAGTAGGGGCAGAGCGCATTCGTCAAATTGTCCTATCCCTGCGAAACTTCTCGCGACTGGATGAAGCAGAAATGAAGCCTGTTGACATCCATGAGGGAATTGACAGCACACTCATGATTTTGCAAAATCGGCTGAAAGCAAAACCCGATTGTCCTGCCATTGAAGTTATCAAAGAATACGGCGATTTACCAAGGGTAGAGTGCTATGCAGGCCAGTTGAACCAGGTATTTATGAATATTCTGGCAAACGCGCTTGATGCTTTAGATCACTACAACGCTCAGCGTTCTGTGAAAGACGCACTCAATAATCCCAGTTGCATCACAATTCGGACTAAGTTATTGACTAACAATACTCAGCCTAGTCATTCTAAAAGAGTGGTAATTCAAATTCAAGACAACGGTTCTGGGATGACACAACAGGTTAGACAACAGTTGTTTGACCCCTTCTTCACCACAAAACCTATTGGTCAAGGGACTGGATTAGGACTGTCAATTAGCTATCAAATTGTAGTTGCTAAACATGGTGGCTCCCTCGAATGCTTTTCTGAACCCGGTCGAGGGGCTGAATTCTGGATTGAAATTCCAGTTGACCAAAGCAGTAGTGACTGTACTGCCGTGGCTAGCCCTGTCAAGGTGTTTGCTGAGCTTGCTTCAAAAGTCGAGCTGTAGATACATGACGATGCAGTGGGTCTACAATCAAGTCCGGTTTTTTCTTCTTAGGAGAACGAGGTTGTTTAAGCAAAGATTTCAAGTTAACTAGCTGGGCTAAATCTGTCAAGCAAAGAGCAAATTGGGGGGGTGATAATGATCCGACACTCCTCCAGTATATATAGCAATCCTAAATCATTATCTACACTTATTATGATATAATTATATGCAATAATTGATTGTGACAATAAAAAGATGAATAACTTACAACTGCCACAGAAAGATATGGAAAAAGAAAGAGCGTCGTTAGAATCTTTCATTAAAAGTGATCGAACTGTAAGAGAACTCAAGCGAGCAATAGCTGTAAGGATGGCTATCGAAGGTAAGGTCTACCATGAAATTAGCAAAATTTTAGGTGTAAGTAAATTTTTTATTGGTTATTGGAAAAAACAATTTAAAACCAAAGGCGTCGCAGGGATCAAACTAGGGCATAAAGGGTCAAAAGGATATTTAACATCTCTACACAAAACTGAAGTAATCGAATGGCTAAAGAATAAAGAATATTGGGATTTCGATGAGCTAGTTACTTAGGGCTTGCTGAAAAAGCCTAAAACCCTTACATCAAAAGACTTGGGCTCGTTTTAGCGCTGAAAATGTGCAAAGATAGTAGCTAAAATGAGTCAAAAGCCCAGCACACTATCATTTTCGTAATGTACCGAAAACTTGACTAGGGCCCCAAAAGAGCCATCCAACTTTGACCTCCCCTTCGAGGGGCAATTGTCAGATGATAATCGTTGGGTAATCATGGCGAAACTAATTCCGTGGTCAGAATTTGAAGTCGAATATGCCCAAAATTTTACAGTTTCAACGGGAGCTCCAGCTTGCGTCATTTCGGATAGCATTGGGAGCATTAATCATTAAAGAAAGGTTAGGAACTAGCGACAAAGAAACAGTAGAACAAATAAGAGAAAACCCATACCTACAATACTTTATAGGCATGACAACCTATAGTAGTGAAGCACCATTCGATTCATCCATGTTCGTTCATTTTAGGCAGAGAATAGGTGTCAGTCTAGTCAACAAAATTAACGAAAAAATGGTTAAAGACCAGACAGAAGTGCCAGCAGTAGAAGTCAAACAAAAGTCATCACAAATAAGTGAGGCTAAAAATCAAGGCAAATTAATATTAGATGCAACCTGCGCGCCAGCAGACATTAAATATCCGACCGACTTAGGACTATTAAATCAAGCTAGGGAACATACCGAAAAAATTATAGATGCTCTACATACTCAAATTCAGTCACCAGTAAAAAAAAAAAAATAACATATCGAAACACAGCCAGAAAAGAATACTTAACAATAGCCAAAAACCGGAAGCCCTTACGAAAAGCACGAAGAAAAGCGATTAAAAAACAACTTCAATATATCAAAAGAAATTTGGCTCATATCGATAAAATGGGTCAGCTACAGTTGCTGAGTAAATATCATTATAAAATGCTGTTAGTGGCTACAGAGGTCTACCGTCAACAGTTATGGATGTATGAAAATAAAGAACAGAGTATTCAGGACAGAATAGTAAGTTTAACACAACCACACATCCGCCCAATTGTCAGAGGAAAAGCCGGGAAATCCGTTGAATTTGGGGCAAAAATGTCAGCGAGTTGTCGTAATGGGTACGTGTTTTTAGACCGAATTAGTTGGGATAATTTTAACGAATCTGTAGACTTAAAAACACAAGTAGAAGAATTTAAACGGTTCACGGGATTTTACCCAGAATCAATTCATGTAGATCGGATTTATCGAACGAGAGACATTCTTAGCTTGGTGCAAAGAAAGAGGGATTAGGATGAGTGGTCCACCTCTAGGAAGACCCCCGACAAATATCAGCAAGAAAATGAAGAAACAGGCTCAGTTAGACGAGAGAATTCGTAACTCAATTTGTCAGAAAATTTGGAGAAGCTAAAAGAAGATTCAGCCTTGGTAGAGTGATGGCTAAACTTTCTAATACTTCTCAAACAACCATCGCCATAACTTTTCTGGTGATGAATCTTTCTGCCCTGCTGCGGCAGGCTCTTTGGCTTTTTTGTGTCTATTTCAGAACAAACAGCTTTTTTCAGTTTTTCTACCTTTACTGATTAGCAAAAATCGTATTTACCCAAGAAAGTTTAAATAAAACTTATCTCATCAATGTGAATGCGAATTCACTCATCTTTCTAAATACTGTTTTCTGACTTTTTCAGCAAGCCCTACTTATTTAGAGGGAAAATTTGGTGTCAGCTATAAATCAAAACAGAGCTATTATGAACTTTTATATCTGGCGAAGATTACCTGGAAAAAAAACTCAGAAAATCAATCCCAAATCTGATCCCGAACTGGTCAAAAAAAAGAGGGAACAAATTAAAAATATTTTAGCCAAAAACAAGGCTGGCATAAATTCTGGAGAAATAATAGTATTTTTTTTAGATGAATGTCATCTACTTCATGGCGATATCAATGGCTACGTTTGGGGTCGATCCGATCTAAGAATTGAAGTCCAAATTACCAATCAAAAAAATAGACAAACTTATTTTGGCGCACTCAATTATCAAACCAAACAATTCCATGTTAAAGGTTATAAATCTGGGGATAAAAAATCAACAGTTGAATTCATAAAATGCTTGCAAAATAAATACAAAGAGCGGAAAATTATCTTGATTTGGGATGGAGCTAGTTATCATAAATATGGAGAATTTAGAGATTATTTGTCAGAAGTTAATCGTGACAAAGAACCTGATAATTGGTCAATCACTTGTATTTTATTTGCTCCCAATGCTCCCGAACAAAATCCCGTTGAAGATATTTGGTTACAAGCTAAAAATTTTTTACTAAAGTATTGGTATTTATGTAAGTCTTTTAAGATGATTAAATTTTTGTTTGAGTTTTTCACAAAGGAACATAAATTTGATTTCCCCAAAATTCATCAGTACACCTATACATAGAAAATGATGGCTCTTCCGTACTTATTGTGCTAATTTTTCAGGAAAATGCCAAAAAAGTAATGCCCCTATTTCAAAATTTCTCAAATTTCTAAATCCAAAACCACACCTTTTTAATAGCTTTAATTTAGTATTAATTCCCTCTA
>NZ_JAUBVR010000051.1:0-44709 GCF_036705955.1 Microcoleus sp. A6-C6
CTATCCTTTCTCTTCGCTGTGCTTATCTCAACGGTCAACTTTCAATTTGATGTATTTGCCAAAGTGAGATGCACCCGTCAGTTCCCGATGCGCCGACATCCGAATTAATGAAAGCATTTTATCAAAACTTGCAAAATAATCCCGACAAAGCACAGGCACTTCGGCAGGCAATGTTAACCACGATGAAAACTCATCCCCAGCCGCGAAATTGGGCGGCGTTCACGTTAATTGGGGAGGCTGAGTAAGGACGATCGCCCTAATCCGCTTGTCGCGATCGATCTGGTATATGTTGTGCATTGAAATTGTATATTTCAATCCCATATCAAAAATTGTCAAATCTTCTCCCCCTCTCCCGCTCTTCCCCTCTAATACCATAGACAATCTAGATGCAACACTGCTTACTGCCCCTAGCGCGAAACTGGCGGTGGCGGCAAAATTTCAGCCTCTTTTACTATTTCCGCTTCTTTCAAAACCGACTCTAAAGCCGGATCGGGAATCGGCACTTCCTCGACTACCTGATGCTTTTCCAAAGTCAGGCGAGATTGCGACGAACCTGACAATCTTTTCAACAATTTCGGTGTAGGATCGTAAAGTAAATAAATAATGCGATCGCCTGCTTCCCAAATCTCGGTCGCTGATACTACTTGCAAGTATCCTTGTCTTTCCAGCAACAGCGGCGCTAACTCCCCAGCCTGAACCAAAGCTTGCAAGTGAGCAATCTGAAACTGCAATCCCTCGCTTTTTAACTCGGTTTCCCCCAATTTTACTTCGTTGTCGCTCAAATATTCGTTCCAATCCTTCAGCGACAAATCGGATACAAACGCTTGATTGATTTTACTGTTATTTGCAGGCGAGTTTGCTTGCTGGTCTTTGGGGAAGATTGCCAAAACCCGCGGCGGTGCAAACTCCTCGGCGGCTCGTTGAGCTAACACTAAGTTTACTTCGCCGTTGTTGGTCATTGCTAAAAATGTTCCCATCGAATCCAGTCCGGCTTCTTCTAACACGCTATGATCCAGAGCGCTGCTCAAAAACACCCGCAAACCTTCTCTTTCTGCTTGCGCGCAAGCTTCCGGGTTGGTGTCGATAATTGCGACAGATTCTCCGCGTTCTTGAAATAAGCGAGCAATTAATCTGCTCAAAGGATTTGACCCGACAATTGCAGCACCGGTTGCCGATTTTAAGGTGACACCCAATATTTGAGCGACCCATCCCGCTGTCAGCCCCTGCACGAAAACTGTCATGATAATTGTCAGGAAAACTAAGGCTTTAATTGAGTCACCGCCGTTGACTCCTCGCTGGGTGAGCAAAATTGCAAATAAAGATGCGATCGAAGCTGAAATAATTCCCCTCGGCGCTACCCAAGAAGCAAATAATTTTTGCCTCCAGTTTAGCCCGCTGTTGATGGTGCAAACCCAAATGTTAATCGGCCTCACTATCCACATTAAAGCTAAAACTGTAAAAAAACTTCCCCAACCGAGGGCGACCACACTAGCGAGGGATAAATCGGCCGCCAACAGCACGAACAGTACGGATATAGCCAGGATTGTGAGCTGACCTTTAAACCTTCTCAGCAGCCTTTCTTCCGGGACAGCAGCGGCTCTGAGGACAATACCTGACAGCACACTTGCCATTAGTCCTGATTCGCTGCGGATTTCTTCTGATAGGCCGAATAATCCCCACAAACCGGCTAAAACTACTAAATTTTTGAGGTCTTCTGACAGGAATTTCGCTCGCTTGAGAATCAGTCCCAGCAGCCAACCGCCGGTAACTCCGATGACTGTGCCAATACCCAGCCGCACAATTAAATCTCTGAACAAAATCAGCAAGTCGGTATTGCCGTTTAAAATAATATTCAGTACCAATACTGCCAGAATTGCCCCAACGGGATCGACTAAAACACCTTCGCCTTCTAGCAAGGCGGCGACTTTTTTGTCTACGGGTACTTGTTTGAGCAAAGGGCCGATGACTGTCGGGCCTGTGACGACTACTAGAGAAGCATACAGAAATGCGATCGGCCAGGGAAATTCTCCTAACCAATGCGCGGCCATTCCGCCGCCAATCAGCGTAATTAAAGTACCTACCGTAACTAAATTGCGGATGCTGCCGGAAACTTTGCCTAAATCTCGCAATTCCAAATTCAAGCCGCCTTCAAACAAAATTAAGGCTACGCAAAGGGATACCATAACTTCCAAGCCGTTGCCCAACAGACTCGGATGCAGGATTCCCAAGCAATCCGGGCCTGCTAAAATGCCGAACAGCAGCAAAAATACGATCGCCGGAACTTTCAGATAAGCGGCCAGAACTTGAGCGCTGATACCACAGGTGACGGTCATGACCATCAACAGGGTGATGTTAAAGGGGATTTCCATAGATACAATTATTACAGGCTGCCCGCTGGGTTTTAAAAGTGCGATCGCGAGTAATTTAAGTACAGGCGCTATATTTGGCGCTGGTACAAACTCGGCACGGCCCTGGTTTTTTTGCGAATAAGATTAAAAAACCTTGATATTGGCTATAACTTTATCAGATAATTCTCTTAGCGTCAAAGATGGGAACAAGCTGTAGCGCCTAAATTGTCTGTTATGTTCGAGGGGGAGAAGGGGAGAGGATTTGACGAGTGGGGAAATAATAAAAATCTCAAATCTCAAATCATTTGGCATTCTGCCACCTGCGCCGAAAATCAGATAAAATTGCCGGCGAGATTTGCCCTTCCAGCCAATCTAATGCCTGATTTTGGTTTGGTGCAGCCCGATAAAATTTGCAGGTGTCTATCAGCCGAATCGGAGAAATTGGGGCAGTAGATTGAGCACGCCACTTTTGCCCAAACTCGGCAATCACAGTCGGAGAAATTTGTTTTTGCAGCCAATCTAAAGCTTGGTCTTGTTCTGCTAAACCGCGATAAAATTTGCCGACATCTATTAATCTCAAATTAGTGTCTGGAGGTACGGCAGTTGTCCGCCACTTTTGAGCAAATTCTCCTAAAACAGAGGTAGAAACTTGACTTTGCAGCCAAATCAAGGCAATATCTTGAGCAGCATTAGCTTGATAAGACGAGAATAGCTTAGTCAGTTGCACAGCCGATACTGGAGTGGGTGTCGGAGTGGGTGTCGGAATTGGAGTTGGTGTCGGCGGTGGAAGGGGAACTATTACTTTTGGAGATTTTTTCATCAAAGCGGCCCAGGTTTTGATACCTGCCATGCCGTCTGCATTGAGACCTTGAGATTTTTGAAACGAGATGAGTGCGGCTGTGGTAGAGGTTCCAAATTTGCCATCCATCGCGCCTTGATAGAAACCTTTACTTCTTAATTGCTTCTGGATGTCTGCAACTTTATAATTGATCGCGCCTTCTCGGACGCTTTCAAAAATATTGGCATCTACATTACCCGAAACGCCGGACACACTGCTAGTGTCGCTGTACTGCCAAAAAGTCCAAGTCTTCCAGCCTCCTGGTACCCAAGGTTCCTCGGCACTGGTATAGTGAGCAATCCACAGTGGGTAATCTGCCAACCGTTGTGTGCCGAGGTTGTCCCAGAATCCGGGGTAAGTGTAGATAATTGGTCGCATCAAGGTGGCTTTTTCGACTGCTTCGAGCCAAATTGTCGCGCGATCGCACAATTCGTCCGCATTCAAACCGCCTGTAGTTTCCAAATCCAAAACTGCCGGCAAATCCCCCGCTGCCAGTTTGACAGTTTTCAGGAACAAATCTATCTGTCCTTGAACGCTGCTTGTCGGTCGAAAAAAATGGTAAGCACCGCGTTGAATCCCCGCCGCTTTCATTCCCGCCCAATTCCGGGCGAAAGTTTGAGAAACTAACGTTGCACCTTCCGTCGATTTGACAAATGCGAACAGAATGCCTCCCTTGGCAACGGCTTGCCAATTGACATTGGGCTGGTAGTCGGAAACATCTATACCGCGAATGCTCATATAGCAGTTGACAGTGGACAGTGGACAGTTGACAGTTGCATGACGGGAATCAAACCATTGATGCTTGACGAGTATCGGCTCTATTCAGGAAGTTATTTATGTCCTCACCGATGTGGCGAATGCTCATATTACGGAGAATAGAGAAAAGCTGAGGACTGTCTGGATTGGCAACTAGACTTAGAATACATTAAATTGTAATCTTCAGCCGCTAATTGTTTTTTTGTAGGGGAGATTGTACAAGTGAACCTCGATCGCATAGAACCAGGCCCTGGTCAAGAGTCTGTTTGGGATTACCCGCGTCCTCCTCGCCTTGAGGAATTGACCAAACACGTACAGATTGTTTTTAATGAAGTGACGATCGCCGACACGCGGCGCGCTCAGCGGTTGTTAGAGACAAGTCACCCTCCTGTCTACTATATCTCCCCCGATGACATCCAAATGGAATATTTACACAAAACTTCACGGGGCTCGTGGTGCGAGTGGAAAGGACAAGCGGGTTATTACACTGTGACGGTAGGCTCGAAGGAAGTTATAAATGCTGGTTGGTTTTATCCTAATCCCAATCAGGTTTTTGCAGCTATCAAAGATTACGTGGCTTTTTATCCTAGCCAGATGGATGCTTGTTATGTAGACGGGGAATTAGTGCAATCTCAACCAGGGGATTTTTACGGAGGTTGGATTACCAAAGATATTGTCGGCCCGTTTAAGGGAGGAGTCGGAACTTGGGGTTGGTGAGAAAATTGTGAAATTGCTTCGTTTCTCACAACGATTCGCGGTTTTGGCTTTTGAGTTGAGGACTGGCACAGAAACCGCGTTTTTTACTCCAAAGAATTGGTTGAAAGCCGGAACCCTGGTAGGGAGAAATTAAAATCAGACTATTCATTACTCCAATCCTCTTCCTTCTTTTGTCAAGAGCTGTCAACTGAATGAAGCACAACTTTGTTATAGCCTTATGGAGGCGAAGAGTTTGTGGTAATTTTGCCCCGGATTTCACCTGAAAGAGCTTTGTGGATTGCCGAGAAAATTCGAGTCTGGCTGAAAGAACTAAAAGTCGAACATATTAATTCGGCGGTGTCTTCTTATGTTACACTGAGTTTGGGAGTAGCGAGTACGGTTCCTCGACTGGAAATTTCCAAAAAAGATTTGATTGCAGCAGCAGACCGTGCGCTTTATCAAGCTAAAGACGGAGGGCGCGATCGAGTAATTTTAGGTAATATAAAGTTAGACTAAATCCCAATTCTACATCCAAGCCCGCTCCGCCGTCCAGTGTCTATCCGAAGATTCATAAATTCTCAAACCCTCCAACCCCGCGCTTTCCACCATTGTCTCAACTTCATCTAGGGAAAAAGCCGCGTGCAGAGAATCGCTAAACAATTGTTTCTGATGCGAGTTACAATCTCCCGCGTACATCTCGACCAAATTATCCCTGATTGTCTCATCCAGAGGCCGCAGTAAATCTCGTAAAAATATTGCTCCGTTCGGTTTTAAGACTCGCTGGACTTCGCGAAAAAATAGCAAGGGGTCGGGCAAATGGTGGATAATGCTGTTAGAAATCACCATGTCAAAATAACTGTCTGGATAGGGCATGGCTTTAGCATCAACTAATTCTAGCTGAATTTGCGATCGCACGCCCGCCTTTTCCACATTCTCCAGTCCTAATCTCAGCATATTTGCCGACAAATCGATGCAAGTCATTTCCCAAGCCGGACGCATTTGAGCAATGGCGATCGGGATTCTCGCCGTACCTGTTCCAGCATCTAAAATTTTCCCACATATCGGCCCGATGGCGATCGCACTTTTAGCAAAAGCCGCATTCACCTCAGAAAAATCCATCGAGTCATACTCAACAGCTTCTTCCCAAGTATCCATAACCTCCGGTTCCAAAACTCGCTGCATAAAACTTGTCTGATTGTCGGACATTTCCAGATACGGGCTGAGTTTCGCCTGCAAAAGCTCTACTAACTCCGGCTCCATATATCTGTAATTATCGGCGATTTGCAGGCAAATAACCTTCTTGCCTGTGAGAGTTTCGGGAAATTTGCTGTGAAGTCGAGATTCATGCTTCTTTTCCATCACAAATATCAAATCAGCCCAGCCGAGCAAGCCTTCAGTTACTCTAATTCTCGCACCTTTTTCCGTGCCAGCCGATCGCGCACTGTACCCGCTAATTTTCTCGCAAATCTTCTCGGCCGTTAAACTCCGCCACTTGTTTTGGCTGCATACAAACAGTATCTTGATTTTATCCATCAGACACAAGTACAAAATTCTCTGTTAATTTGGGAAGAAAGTAAAAATCTTGATCGCATTTTTGTCCGATCGCACCTTACATATCACAATACCTGTACCTTGTCAAATCCGCCAAAGTTTTATTTACAATTCTTAAACTTGAAAAGGCGACTTTTGCATAAGAAATTGTGATTATTGCCTTTATAGATTTTGCTTCTTCCATGTCCTGAAAGGGTTTCAGCCTACTCGCCAAAAAATAGTCATAGCACCGCTTGAGTATCGGAATTGTATAATATCTCAAACGGCGCACTTTCGTCAAGTAAATGAGAATGGAATCAATAGTGAGGGATGGTAATTTTTGGGGATTTTCGGAGATTGATTGAACATTTAAAACTAAATTAGTTTTCTTATCGTATTTGCTTATCAAATTAGCTTTAATTGTCCCGATCGCCCTCAACCCCTCAAAAATAGAAATATGCTCGATCGCTGCTAGAATTGATAAAACGAAGTCGTTATGAGTTCAAATAAATAATTATGACCAACGAAACCGTAGAAAACCTAGTAATTATCGGCTCCGGCCCAGCAGGCTACACCGCAGCCATCTACGCCGGGAGAGCAAACTTAAAACCCGTAGTCTTTGAAGGCTACCAAATGGGAGGCATTCCCGGCGGTCAACTGATGACCACCACAGAAGTCGAAAACTTCCCCGGCTTTCCCGAAGGTATCACCGGGCCGCAACTGATGGATCGGATGAAAGCTCAAGCAGTGCGCTGGGGTGCAGAATTATACACGGAAGATGTAACTTACGTTGATTTAACTCAGCGTCCGTTTACAGTGCGATCGGAAGATAGAGAAATCAAAACCCACACCATAGTAATCGCTACAGGCGCAACTGCAAAAAGATTGGGCTTGCCTAGCGAAGATATTTACTGGAATTTGGGAATATCTGCCTGTGCGATTTGCGACGGTGCTACCCCAATTTTTAAAGGAGTTGATTTAGCTGTCATCGGCGCGGGCGATACCGCAGCGGAAGAATCTATTTATTTGACAAAATACGGCTCTCACGTACATATGCTGGTGCGCAGCGATCGAATGCGGGCTAGCAAGGCTATGCAAGACCGAGTGCTGAGCAATCCTAAAATTACCGTCCACTGGAACACCGAAGCTGTGGATGTTTTGGGAGTGCCGGGGAGCAAAATGGATGGGTTGAAAATTAGAAATATTCAGACTAGCGCTGAGAGTGATTTGCAGGTGAAGGGATTGTTTTATGCGATCGGTCATACTCCCAACACTCAACTGTTCCAAGGTCAGCTAGAACTCGACGAAGTAGGCTACATCGCCACCAAACACGGTGGGGTAGAAACCAGCGTCGAGGGAGTTTACGCTGTGGGCGACGTGCAAGACCACGAGTTTCGTCAAGCCATTACTGCAGCAGGTAGCGGCTGCATGGGGGCGATGTTAGCAGAGCGTTGGCTCTCGGTCAATGCTTTAACACAGGAATTTCATCAAACCGAGGAATCCGAGCAGCCAGCCTCTGCGCCGGAAGCTCCAAAAGTCCGCAAAACCGATGAAAATTTTGATATCGAAGACACGCGCCATGAAGGAGGTTATGCTTTGCGGAAGTTGTTCCACGATAGCGATCGACTAATTGTGGTCAAATACTCCGCTCCGACTTGCGGCCCTTGTCACAGTCTCAAACCGATTTTGAGTAAAGTAGTAGATGAGTTCGAGGGCAAAATTCACTATGTGGAAATCGACATTGAAGAAGATCCAGAAATTGCTGAAAATGCTGGCGTGACTGGTACGCCGACGATTCAGTATTTCAAAGACAAAGAATTGGTAGTCGAACTCAAAGGAGTTAAGCCAAAAAGTCAGTATCGGCAATTGATTGAGAGTAATTTATAGTAGCCGTGGTCAGAAACCGGGTTTTTCACGAAAATACCTGTTGTAGCCCGATAACCTACAAAAAACCCGGTTTCTTTAGTCACAGCCAGCGATCGACAATCCAGTTTCTAGCTTGCACAATCGTCAGCTCACTTTTGAGGCGAGAAACCGGGTTTTTAGCGCTATCCCGGACTCCGCGCCACATTTTCGTAAAAAACCCGGTTTCTAACCAGTATTAAGGGCGTAATGGAGAAAATGTTCGGCTATTTCAGGTTTTGTGAGGCTTTCTGCTACTAGAATCTAAAAGTCTCATATTTGTCGATCGCAATTATAGCAACCACACCCACCGCTTAAAACCTTCTGAATTGCTAAAACCCCTTCTTCCCTCTTCCTGAATTTCCCCCCTTGGGGGGGGCAGGGGGGGGTTGACTTCTTCCCTCTTCCTTCTTCCCTCTTCCTTCATAAATATGACTCAAAGCCGCCTCCGACTGCCACGATTTCTCAACACTGCCTCACCGTCAAGCCTGTCAATGAAAATGATGTGGGCGGGTTTAACAATAACTGCCGTGTTTATATTGGTAGCCACCTTGTCTCCGGCTATGCAGACTTGGGGATGGCTGCAAAATCCTACCGATGCTTTGATTAATCCTATCCACGAACCGCCGTCGGCGAATTATTGGTTTGGGACTAGCCGCAGTGGCTACGATGTTTTTTCCCGCACCCTGTTTGCTTCGCGGGCGGCTTGGCAAGTGGTGATTTTAGCCACAGCTTTGAGCTTGTTTATCGGTGTACCTTTGGGTTTGGTTAGCGGTTATTTGGGCGGTAAGCTCGATCGCGTGTTGTTATTTTTAATGGATACAATTTATACTTTGCCGGGGCTGCTGCTGTCTCTGACACTGGCGTTTGTAGTGGGAAGAGGAGTTTTCAATGCTGCGATCGCCCTAAGCATTTCCTATATCCCTCAATACTACCGCGTCGTCAGGAATCACACCACCAGCGTCAAAAACGAATTATTCGTCGAAGCCGCACGAGCAATGGGTGCTGACACTTGGACAGTCCTTTCGCGCTACCTATTTCTGAATGTGATTCAGAGTGTACCCGTGCTATTTGCGCTCAACGCCGCTGATGCAATTCTAACATTAGGAGGCTTAGGATTTCTCGGTTTAGGACTCCCCGAAGAAACTCCAGAATGGGGACACGATTTGCGTTTAGCCTTAGATGCGCTACCCACCGGCATTTGGTGGACAGCCTTGTTTCCCGGTTTGGCCATGACTTTAATGGTAGTCGGGCTGTCTTTAGTAGGAGAAGGATTGAACGAATTTGTCAATCCTCGGCTGCGGAATCAACAGTAATTTGTCTCGCGGTTAAATTAAGTTCCCCGTCAGGACTTTAGTTTTTTATTCTTCTGTGTTCTTCCTTCACGTTCTTTGCGTCTTCGCGGTTCGTTAAATAGGTATTATTTAACGAACTGGCGGTTCAGAATCAGGTGAGGTACTCGCCAGTTAATTACTAATTCCATAATTACCCAATCTCAAATCGAAAATCTAAATCTATAAACTGTTGTGCATTTAAATTGTATATTTTGATGACAATCAAAAACTTGTCAAATCCTCTCCCCCTCTCCCCCTCAATCGCCATACACAATCTATATGAACAACAGCTTACTTGAGAATTGCTATATCGTCAATGTGATGTCAATTATCCAAACTTTGGGAGTGCTGACTGAATAGTTTTCACCAACAAAAGACACCAATCAGTTGGAAAGGATACTGGAAAGACCAACTATATAGAAAAATCGAATAATACGATAATACAAAGGATAAACCTCTTGCAAAATTTACAAATTATCTTTACAAACATCTGCGTTTATCTGTGTTTATCTGCTTTTTATCTGCGGTTTGTAGATCGATCCCGTGACTTAAGCAAGAAGTCTCTACTTCCAACAAACGATCGACTCTAGCTTGAGAAAAGCGAATCAGGTAGTCGTTTCCCAAGTGAAAAGCGTAAAATTTACCTGCTGTGACTTGCACCATTGAGAAGCTTATAGTGCTAAATCAGTAGTGTTCATTTTTAGGGCGATAGTTAGTTATGTATGTATTAATTGGTGGAGCAGGAATGATGGGGCTGGATTTAGCCCAGCAGTTATTAAAACTCGGTCACACAGTTGCGATCGTCGATACCGACCCCCTTGCGTGTCGCTTTGCCCGTGAAAAAATTGGGGTGATGGCATTTGAGGGCAGTGCAGTCAGTACAACGGTTCTGATCGAAGCAGGAATCAAACAAGCCAACGCAGTCGTTACAGCCCTCAGAGATGATGCCTTGAATTTAGCGTTGATCACATTGTCCAGAAGCTATGGCATTTCCCATATTGTGGTGCGAATGCGCGATCGCGAATTCCTAGAAGCCTATCGCCTCGCTCAAGCCAGCCACATTATCAGCACCACTGATTTAGCAGTCGCAACAATGGCAAATGCGATCGAATACCCGGAAGTTGAGTCGATGATGCACTTTGAGCAAGGACAAGTGGAGGTGCTGAAGCTGCCCGTTCCAGGCGATTGTTATGTGGCCGGTCGCACCGTTGCCCACATTGCTCAAGACCCCCGCTTTCCAACAGGTTCGCTGATCATTGGTTATCAATGCCATGCCTGCGCCAATTTGGAGATTCCAAACGGCAACACCGTTCTTGAAGCAGGTTCTACGATCCTGGTTGTTACCCGTCCTGAGCTAGTTCACCCCATAATTGATTATTTGGGCATTCGCGCTAGTCATCTTCCAATTTTAGAAGTTTCTCATCCAAATCTTTAATGTAGGGCCCAACCAGTTCTTCGGGAATGATGCGCTTCCGCAGCGCATCGCTAACGGCCCCCTTTTCCGCTAAAAGCAATCGCCGTCGAATTGTATCTAACCCAGCCCGATCGCCCTTGATGTGACTTGCTCGATGTTGATTGTAGAGTTCGCGCAGCACACGCTCCGACTGTGCCACCCGTGCCTGATAGGATGCCCATAGCTCTTCGTAGACTGCCTTGGGCAATACGCCTGATTTCAGCAAACTATCTAGCTCGTCTTGAGCGGCCTTGCAAGCAATCAACTGAATCTGTAACTGCCCAGTTTCCTGCGTGACATCAGAAACACCGCTAATTTTCAGCCGTTTGACAAACCAAGGTAAACTTAATCCCTGCCCAACCAGAGAGAACAGAACAGCACCGAAAACCAGCGCAATAATGTTATCCCGTCCTGGCAAAGTCAGCGGAATACTTACAGCCAATGCCATTGAAAGAGAGCCTTTAATGTTCCCTAAAAATAAAATATGCTGCCAGCGTAGGGGAATCGGACGATCGAACCACCGCAGACCCGCTAACAACGGATAGACCGAAAGAATCCGTCCCAGTTGATAGGCTAGGATGACGAACAGAATAGATGGCAAAATGCTCAACAAAGTGCCTGGGTTAATTTCGATGCCGATCAGGAGAAAAATAAAGGTGTTGACACTAAACCCCGCATATTCCCAGAAACTCAATAACGTGATTCGATCCGAGGCAGACGAACTGCGAGGAAGCCCAAGGTTGCCAAAAATGAGTCCGGCGATGACCACAGCCACCGCACCCGACACTCCCAAAAATTGCGCGATCTGGAAGGTTCCTAATGCTAGAGCGACGGTTAGCAAGAGACTACTCAACGGATCGTTTAAACGAACAAATATCGGTAGGCTCAAGTAGCCGAAGATGGCGCCCACGAGTGCCCCACCCAAGGCGACTAGGAGTAGTTCCTTCAGGCCTTGCATAGCGGTGAGAGATCCTGTCGAATAAATGACCAAAACCAAATTGAATGAAATCAGAGCAGCCGCATCGTTGAACAGGGTTTCTCCTTCGACAATGGTGGATAATCTCGAAGGCACGCGGATCTCCTTAAAAACCGCGATCATCGAGACAGTATCAGTGTTTGCCAAAATGACTCCGATCAGTAATGCGGGAATCCAGTTTAGCCCCAGTCCAAATTTAACCAGAACAGCGATAATTGCCGACGAAAAGATCGAGCCTGGTCCCGCTAGAATTGCGATCGCTTTAAAGGTGCTTCGCAGACGGCTGATATCCGTATTGATTGCCGCTTCAAAAATCAGAATGGGCAAAAAAAGATTCAACACTAAAGAAGGGTCTAAACCAATTCGACGCGACAAGAGTTCTGTAATTGGCAAACCTGCTAGCACTAAACCCGTAACATAGGGAATTCGCAGTCGCTGAGCGATCAGTGCAACCGCTGTTGCAATCATCAGCAGAATGATTAGGATAATGACTAATTCAGGAATGCTCCCTGCCGTTTGGCTATCTGTTGCAGCAGGATTGTTGCCCAAGGGGGTCTGTTGCGCTATAATCCACTCCATCATTGATACTCCTCCAATAAACTCGCTTGCCTCACAGAAATTGAGAGCTTAGCTACTGTTTGAGTCTACAGGAGACCATTCACTTTGTTGTGTGCCTGCAATGTATGTGGTGTATTTAGATGAATGCCGCTACAACTGAAACAACTTCTCTGAGTTGCTTGGACGATTTAGGCGATCGTCTCAGGGAAAACCCATCTTAATAGTTCAACAACCTGAAAAAGGAAGAGAAAAGCAACGAAAAAATTAAAAATTTAAGGGATATGCAGCATCAATAATCAACAGGTCTAATCAACTTGGCCAGGGTTTTCAGTACAGACACGGAGCAAAATTTTTTCCTGATAGCGAAATACCCTAGCTATCGAGCCGCATGATTTAAACCAGAGTGGGGGATCGAGCCCGGATACCTGCTTTCGGAGGACAGGCTGTAAATAAATGTAACAAAAATCTTAACATAGCACCAGAGTCGTATTGCTTAAAAGCTTTGAACGAACTCGGCAGCTTTTGTCCGGTCAAACAGCAAGCACATCGCTACACTGGGTAAGTTTCTTTTTTTTTAAAGTTATCCTCCGCCCTCCGTTGCAGCAGCGTCTGCTGGGGCTTTGTTCTGTCTGCTGGAAATTTTTCACACAACACCAGTAATTTTACTTAAAATTGATGAATTTGCTTTGTCAAAGCTTCACACTGTTAGGATATATTTAAAGTAAATATGAAGTTGTGGTTCCGGAAAATAGCGAATTGTCTTGCTTGTGAGAATGTGCGATCGCGCAAGTGCGAGCCGAAAGCCAACAAATTTTAGAGAAGTTTGCAGCCGGGAGTTGCGTGGCGGGTTAACTCTGATTACAATTTATCCGGGTGGTTTTTGCCACCCTCCGCGACAAATTCGTGTGGAACTGCTTAAATGAGAATGTGACGTTAAGAACTTAATGTGATTTAACGTCAAAATTAAACCCAATTTCTGAGATTTGAGCTAACTTAACAAAGAAAGCCCCTGTTGCACTACTAAACCCGCAACGCTTCATTTGGGGTCATAGTCGGTCTCTAATCTGGAGTTGCCGACTTACAACGAAAGCTCGTAAGCTTTATTCAATCGCACATTGCGTATGATTCAATTCAGGGAAACAGGGTAATGATGGGTGCATCTACACGGATTGTATTGGTCCTAATTCCGGCAAGTCAACAATTGTCTGCTAACTGTCTGGCCAACTACGCCGCAGCCGTTCACCCAGATATGCGCAGCAAACAGCGCCGTTCGATCGCGTCCAAGTTTTTGCGGGCCGTTCTCAGGATTTAACTGAGCCCGATATCAGTCAGTATTGTTAAGCTAAGCTGACAAAGTTCTTCTGGTTCTTGACAAAAAACGGAAAATAACTTCCATTTTTTGTGAGAACGGCTACAATCGGAAGGGTCTTTGTAAGATCCGATTCTCACCGTTTGGTACTCCGACCCTCTGCTGTTACATTTGACAGCAGACCCGCATCCAAGGTGGCGAAAGTTTGCCGTGCAACTGTGATGTCTGACGACATCGTGAAAGCAGCAAGCAAATCAAAAGTGGGACACCCCATAACAAAAAAGTTAGAGGGCTCCGTGCCGGAAAACTTGTACGGGTGAAAAATCGAAGTACCGAGTAAAAAAAGCCAGTATTTGTTGAGGTGCGATCGCATCTCTGGGTTCAATTCTCGCTTGCCCGGTATCGCAGATGATGCGGTAACTCGTTGCTTTGCAGTAGCCACACGCTCAATCTAAGGTTGCGACATAAAACCCTGGGATCAATAAATGCGATCGCTACTTCAAACCAGAACTTGAACTTTGACCCAGAACTGGTGCAATTTCGGTAACAACTTCAGTTACAGACCAAAAACCCATTATTTCTTCCTGCGGGAATGTCAATACTGGCTAACTTGTCTAAACTACAAACAGACACTATTCCACTGTTATTTATTCTTGAATTTAGGAGCATGAGGAAGGCGGCATGATCCAGACTAACACCGTACTAGAAACCAAAATCAAACCCAAAATGGAAACAATCGATTTGCTTCGGAGCCCCGAAAGCGTTCTACCTGAGAGCGAGTTAGAACTCTTTATCGACGAAGAAGATGATCGAGAAGATTTTCTAGAAAATCCATCTGAGGAAGAAGACACTAAATCTGCCAAAGGTGTCAAAGCTCGTCGTCGGGCTCAGGCAAAGAAAAAGCATTATACTGAAGACTCTATTCGTCTTTACCTGCAAGAAATCGGTCGGATTCGACTGTTGCGAGCCGACGAAGAGATTGAACTCGCCCGTAAGATTGCAGATTTGCTGGAATTAGAGCGAGTTCGAGAACAACTTCTCGAAGAGTTAGACCGCGAACCCAAAGATAATGAATGGGCTAATGCTGTAGATATGGCACTACCTGCATTTCGTCACCGACTCCACGTCGGTCGGCGGGCGAAGGAGAAAATGGTGCAATCAAACCTGCGTTTGGTGGTATCGATCGCCAAAAAGTACATGAATCGCGGTTTGTCGTTCCAAGATTTGATTCAGGAAGGCTCTTTGGGTCTGATTCGGGCTGCTGAAAAATTCGATCACGAAAAAGGCTACAAATTTTCCACCTATGCAACTTGGTGGATACGTCAAGCCATCACCAGAGCAATCGCCGATCAATCCCGGACTATCCGCTTACCGGTTCACCTTTACGAAACCATCTCGCGGATTAAGAAAACCACCAAACTGCTTTCTCAGGAAATGGGTCGCAAGCCTACGGAAGAAGAAATCGCCACTAAGATGGAGATGACGATCGAGAAGTTGCGCTTCATTGCTAAATCCGCACAGTTGCCTATTTCTTTAGAAACTCCGATCGGCAAAGAAGAAGACTCGCGTTTAGGAGACTTTATTGAATCTGACGGGGAAACGCCAGAAGATCAAGTCTCGAAAAACTTGCTCAGAGAAGATTTGGAAAGCGTTTTAGATACCCTCAGCCCACGAGAACGAGATGTACTCCGGCTGCGTTACGGCTTAGACGACGGGCGGATGAAGACCTTAGAGGAAATTGGTCAAATCTTTAACGTCACTCGCGAGAGGATTCGCCAAATCGAGGCTAAAGCTCTGCGGAAGTTGCGCCATCCCAACCGTAACAGCATCTTGAAAGAATATATCCGCTAGAGTAATTTTCTAGCATCACCCAAAAGAGTGATTCGCTCTTTTGGGGTGGAACCCCCATCCCAAAAGAGCGATCGCTTCTAAATTTGTACTACTACATACATCGTGGTAATTCCTGATTAGTAGATAGTCAATTGCCATTAAAAATTTTGGGAGTCCCTGATGGAACCCCCAAGCTTTGCAGTGTCTGAAAAGTCTTAACTAGAAAATTAGATCAGGCCCCAGAAGTGAAGCAAGCCTTGACCGGAAACCAATTCAATGACGACAGCGGCAGAGAAACCAATCATTGCTAAACGACCGTTCCAATTTTCAGCTCCTTCGCTGAAGCCCCAGTTCCAAGCGTTGCGTTTTTGTTCTTGCATAGTATGAACTTCCTTCGTTAACTTTTGTAAGGCTTATGTAAATTAATATAACATTCACTTGAATAAAATGCAACTGTGTGGTGCGTGATATTTGTCATAAAGGTCGATCGACCTTTCTCATGTTCCCTAACGAGGAAAAATCGCCAACTCGGTATCCGGGTCAAACAAGTGAATCTTGTCATGGGTGATCGCCAGCCAAAGCTCCTCACCAACACGGATCGATCGCTCAGGAGGAACCCGCACCTGCATCCGCACAGCCGGAGCATCAGTCAAACACACCCGCAAATAAGTTTCGTGTCCCAAAGCCTCCACAATTTCCACTTGTACAGACAGATTTTTGGTAGCAGGAGGGTGAATGCTCAGATGTTCTGGGCGGATGCCCAAAATTAGCCCTCGCCCGTCATATTTTTGTAGATTTTTCGCCCAAATATCAGGTAAAGTAAAGCGAAATTGCGGGTGAGAAATCAACAACGGGGCGGTAAATTGCACAGGGAAAAAATTCATCGGCGGAGAACCGATAAACTCAGCCACAAACAGATTAGCCGGCTTGTTGTAAAGCTCCAGAGGTTGAGCGACTTGCTGAAGCTGACCTGCATTCATAATAGCAATGCGATCGCCCATAGTCATCGCCTCAGTTTGGTCGTGAGTCACATAAATAGTGGTAGTGCCCAACTGGCGCTGCAACTGCACAATTTGCGATCGAGTTTCCGCCCTCAACTTCGCATCAAGATTCGATAGCGGTTCGTCCATCAAAAACACTGCGGGATTTCGAGCCATCGCCCTCCCCAAAGCCACCCGCTGCTTTTGCCCTCCTGAAAGTTGTTTCGGCAAGCGATTTAACAGCGGTTCTATTTGCAATAATTGAGCTACCGCCCTAACTCGTTCTCCTACCGCCTTCTCCCGTTCCGACAAATAGCGCAAACCCGGAGGAAGCTTGCGAGTTGCTCCTACCAAAAAATCCTCCCCTAAAGTATATATGCGATCGTTGTTTACAGTATTAGAAGCTAAATAATTAATCACCTCTTCTAGCTTCTTTTGGATGACTTCTGCCTGAACCCGGCTGCTTTTTTCTGTCTCTGTCTCTGTCTTTTCTTCGCTCTTCCTTCTTCGCTCTTCCTTCTTCCCTCTTCCTTCTTCGCTCTTCCCTCTTCCCTCTTCCTTCTTCCCTGTTCCTTCTTCCGTTTGTGAGCGACGTAATCCAAAGGCGAGATTATCGTAAACTGTTAAGTGAGGATAGAGAGCATAATTTTGAAATACCATAGCGATATCTCGGTCTTTAGGAGGCAAATCGTTAACGAGCCGATCGCCAATCCAGATATTTCCCGCTGTCAAAACTTCCAAACCGGCGATCGATCGCAGCAAAGTGCTTTTTCCGCAGCCAGAAGGCCCCACCAGCACCATAAATTCTCCGTCTTCGACCGTCAGGTTAATCCGCCGCAAAACAGTGTTAGACGAAGAGCTAGGAGTCTCTATTGATACACTTTCTGCGACGTTGTTTGCTGCTTTTTCCTGTTCTCCTTGGCGGAGTGGAAAACTTTTGTAGATATTTTCTAATACAACTTTCGCCATCGGACAATTTTAGATTTTAGATTTTAGACTAGGGCATGGGGAATTGGGAATTGGGAATTGGTAATTGGTAATTGGGAATTGGGAATTGGTAATTGGTAATTGGGAATTGGGAATTGGTAATTGGGAATTGGGAATTGGTAATTGGGATATTCAAGGAAGGAGGAAGTTCGGCAACGAGCCGTGTACAGGATTTAAATGATTTAACGGATGGATGTTGAAGTCAGAAGTCAGAGGTCACAAATCAGATTAATGCCCAATGCCCAATGCCCAATCCCTCCGCTTCGCTTCGCCCAATGCCCAATGCCCAATGCCCAATGCCCAATGCCCAATGACTATTGACTGCTAATAACCTTAATAATTTTCTCACCAGGATTGAGGTCAAAAACCCGATCGCCCGGAGCATCTTTCCCCCAAAAAGCTATAGCATCAGTAGTCGATCGCAGCAAGCGACCAGAAGTAGTAAAAAGTTTAACATCCGTACCCGGAACAGCGCGCAGCAAGCCAACCAAAGCATCTTTAGGCTCTGTAAAGCGAAAAGCTTGAGTGCCAATTTCGCCACGGTTAGTAAGTCTAACAGAACCCGCAGGCATTCGTTTAGCCCAACCCAACTCCGAAAATAGTACCAGACTGTCTTCCCGGTCGATCGTAATACAACCCACCAACTGTTCCTGCTTCCGCAACCTAGTCACTTGAGAACCCTGGGCGGTGCGGCCCATTGGCGGCAATTGTTCGTCATCGATATCAAATCGGAGGACTCGGCCTCCCGAAGTTGCAACAGCCACTTGGTCGCCAACTTTGCTAAGACTTGCGCAGCGCAGTCGATCGTCCTCCTTGAGTTTAACAACAGTAATGCCACGATTAGTCAACTCAGCAAATTCCTGCATCGGCAAGCGCTTAATTTTGCCTTGCTGAGTCAGAGTTACTAAATCGGCCGCCTCCGAATTGTCCGGCAAAATAAAGTGTGCAACTGTGATTTCCGAGAAAGCACGACCTGCACTTTCTTTAGTAGCACTGGGCGACAACAAACCAACAATCGGCGTTCCCCGGTCTTTGGCGCTACTACTAGGAATATCAGCCACTTTTAGCGGGTAAGCTTTGCCATTAGGAGTTAAGACTACCAAAGTGCGATCGGTTTTCGTCAGGTTAGCCGTCACAATAAAATCTTCATTTTTTTCTAAAGCTGAAACCGATTTTTCGCGACTTTTCGAGCGCGGACGTTCCCCAGCCGGCAAGCGTCGCACATACTGCTTGTGCGAAAATTCAACAATAGTTTCCTCTGGCTCTAGAACGGGCAATAAGTTAGGCGAAATTGTTGCCGGCAACAACGGTTTTACACCAGCGTTTTTCTTGCCAGAAGCTTGTGGTTCGGCAGTTGTCGCGCGTCCAGTTCCATTGGCGAATTTAGTGCGGCGGGGGTCAGCGTACTTGCGTTTTAGCGATCGCAATTCCTTCTTTAAAGCCTTCAAAAGTTCGCGTCTGTCACTCAACAACCGCTGTAATTCTTGAATATTCCCCGTCAACTCATCCAACTCAGCTTGCAAATGTTGCCTTTCCAAACCAGTCAGCCTGCGCATCGGCATCGCCAAAATTGCATCAGATTGACTTTCGCTCAAATTAAGACGAACTTGGAAAGTTTGCTTAGCAGTAGTACCGTCAGGAGAATTTCGCAGAATGTCGATCGTAGTATCGAGATTTGTCAAAGCCAACATTAAGCCTTGGACAATGTGACAGCGACGTTCTGCCGCCTGCAACTCGTAATTGTAGCGGCGTGTCAGAGTCACTTCTCGGAAATCCAGAAATTCCTGCAACAACTGTCTAAGTGTCAACTGTCGCGGTTGACCATTGACAATTGCCAACAAAATCGCGCCAAAATTTGTTTGCAGGTCAGTTTGTTGATAAAGACGAGCCAGCACCGCTTCCGGGGTAAATTCCCGCTTGAGTTCAATCACAACTCGAATCCCCTCGCGATCGCTCTCATCGCGTAAATCAGAGATACCATCAAGACGGCCGGCATTCACCAAATCCGCCACCTTTTCAATCCAAGCCGCCTTATTCACCTGAAACGGAAACTCCGTCACGATAATCGCTGTTTTAGTCCGCACCTTGCGATTACCAGGCACTTCTTCCACTCCAGCCACACCCCTGACCGCAATGCTACCTCGACCCTTAGTGTAGGCATCAACAATGCCCTCTGTAGAGACGATTTCCCCTCCGGTTGGAAAATCCGGGCCCGGAATTAATTCGATCAACTTCTCATCCGAGAGTTCTGGATTTTCAATCAAAGCAATTAAACCGTCCACCACCTCGCCCAAATTGTGAGGCGGAATATTAGTTGCCATCCCCACAGCAATTCCGGTACAGCCATTGAGTACCAGAAACGGCAACTGAGCAGGTAGTGCCGTCGGTTCCTGTTCGGAACTGTCAAAGTTACCAGTAAAATCAACGGTTGCCTCGCCGACTTGGGTTAGCATGGCTTCGTGGGCGATCGATGCCAGCCTAGTTTCCGTGTAGCGCATCGCAGCAGCCGGGTCATTGTCCACCGAACCGAAATTGCCATGACCAGCCAGCAAAGGATAGCGGCTCGAAAACTCCTGAACCATTCGCACCAGAGCGTCGTAAACCGATTGGTCGCCGTGGGGGTGATATTTCCCCAAAACATCTCCAACTACCCGCGCGCACTTGCGATAAGGTCGGTCTGGTGTCAAACCGAGTTCGTGCATCGCGAATAAAATTCGACGGTGAACCGGTTTTAAACCGTCGCGGACATCAGGCAAAGCTCGCCCGACGATCACACTCATGGCATATTCGAGGTACGATTGCTGCATCTCGGTATGCAGAGGCGTAGAAATTACTTGCCCGGAAAGTAGGTTGAGTTGTTTAGCCATGAGTCCTTGTGTCCGTTAATTCCTGAGTGAAGACAGCCTCTGTCAGTCGATTTTAGATTTTAGATTTTAGATTTTAGATTTTAGATTTACTTGCAGCTTTGAATCAGGGTGCAGGAACTAGAGTCTAAAATTTTGGGATATCCACGACGATTGTCGGGGGCTTGTACCCGTTTTTGGGCGGGGTCAATAATGCTCAGGTTGCCTGTCTCGATCGAAAAGCGTTTGCCGCAGACGAACCGAAAGTTCGACCCGCCCAGCGGGAGAAGCAAAATAAATTTAACAGGTGAAACCAGAATCAGAGTGCCGAAGACGGGCAACACTTGCCTCTTACTCTCCACTCTTACACTAACCTCTATGTTGCCGACAGGAGCGCCTACTTGTCTATTCACCGCCCGCCGTCAGAAGGTTGATTCACAGTCATGCTTTTTCTTATAATCGCTCACAAATGCCGATCGTTCAGAATTGGGCGCCGTCAAAAGCTCTGCTCGCGAGCTCTCAAGCCTCTGACACCAGCTCGATCGACTGAAGCGTCGATCTTTTCAGCTATATCGATCGGTCAAAACTGAGAATTGGGAATCTCAACAATCTCCCGCTAGATTCGCTACTCCGAATGCTGAGGCGGGAGTATGTGAATAAACCTTGCTTTATTCTCAGAGCTGAAAAAAAAATGATTGTCACACCTCACCAACTCTAAGTCGGAGGCCCAAGCGAAAGACAGGATACTAGAAACCTGCTACCGGGGAATCTTGAAATTCTCACCAGTGTCAGGTCTAGTGCTAAAAAACAACTAAACTGTCTGTGTGTAGTAGTCTAAATTATGGTACTTGATGCTTCTAGGCATCTGTACACCCTCTGACAGTTACTCGCCCAAGGAATATATGCGGGTTTTGCAGAGTTCCCGGCTGATGGCGATAAAAACTCTGCATTTTTGACGGGGAATGTAATCCCCGTGTCGTGTTCCTCTTTGGACTCCAGTCGCAAAGTTTCTATACTTCCCATATTTATTTATGAAAACCGTTCTGATTGTAGAGGACGATTTGGTTAATGCTCGGGTTTTTTCCAAAATACTGACTAAGCGGGGGGGCTTAGCTGTCAAGCACACGGAAAATGTTGAAGAGGTGATGCAGATTGCTGCTGCCGGTGAAGCTGATTTGATTTTAATGGACGTGTCTCTTTCACACAGCGTGTACCAGGGAAAATCTGTTGACGGCATTAAGATTACTCAATTGCTGAAAGCTGACCCGCAAACGGCCTCGCTGCCGATTATCTTGGTGACTGCTCACGCGATGGCGGGTGATAAAGAAACCTTTCTGAATCAAAGCGGTGCCGACGGTTACATCTCTAAACCCGTAGTAGACCATCAAGAGTTTGTCGATCGGATCAAGGCTTTGCTCCCTGAGTGAGCGAACCATATTTGAAGAAGGAAGTAAAGCCAACGGATTCGTCGGCTGCTAGAGATGTGATGGATGCAATCTTGTCGGGAAGCCGCGAAGATTTTAGTTCAATACGCTTGGGTTAGCGGTCTTTTACGAATTCGCTCTTACTATTTTATGGGAAATACAGGCAGCTTTTAGAACTCAGACTGTTCTTAACCCAAGCCGATTGGGTTTTAGTTATCGTCGCGAGAGAAGTTATAAGGAAGAAAGAGTTTTAACTGTTTGTTAATTCAAACAATTAAAACTCTTTCTTTTCAAGTTTTCTTGAATTCTGATTTATACCTTCGGACGAATATCTCGTGCCTTCTTTTTTCGGGCGAGTTGATGTGCGGTTCGCCTCGATTTAATCGCACTTTCGGCTATGAATTCTGAGTTCTAAGTTTTGAGGCGAAAAATTTAAGATTTTTCAACCAACGCTTTAGCTAAGCGTTGGTTGGGACGAACCAAAAAAATTGCCGCACAGTTCAGGATCGCTGTCTGCGCGACAATCTCAAAAAACTTCTTAGTCTTCGTCCTCGTCGAAGTCCTCGTCGAAATCATCATCGATCGGTCCTAAGGAATCATCATCAGTATCAGGGACAAAATCGTCGTCATCAACTTCAATTTCCTCAAAATCGTCATCAACATCAACCTCAATTTCAGAGACAGGGGCGACATCAAAAGGACTCTCGATCGTATACTTGCGGCGGGCAGTGCGATCGTCCACCACGACATCTTCCTGCAAATCGTGGATATCGTCATCAAACACAGCACCATCAAAACCAGCATCCTGAACACTAGCATCCTCATAGGCATTAAACCCAGTCCCGGCAGGAATCAAGCGGCCGATGATCACGTTTTCCTTGAGGCCGCGCAGCCAGTCAGACTTGCCCTCGATCGCAGCTTCAGTCAGCACCCGCGTCGTTTCTTGGAACGAAGCAGCGGAAATAAAGCTGTCGGTATTGAGCGAAGCTTTGGTAATCCCCAGTAGTACCGGAGTATAATCCGCCGGCGCTCCACCAGTAATTGACATCGCCTCATTCACCTGTTCCACCTGCCGCAGTTCGACTAACTCGCCGGGGAGCATGGTAGTGTCGCCACCGTCCTCCATCCGCACTTTGTTAGTCATCTGGCGGACAATCACTTCGATGTGTTTGTCGGAAATATCCACGCCCTGAGACTGGTAAACCGATTGCACTTCGTTGACTAAGAAAGTCTGCACTTGCTGGAAGCTCTCCAAAGCTGCCTCAAAGGTAGGCTGGCGCTCTTTGAGAACTTGGAAAAATACTTCCAGAATTTCGTGAGGATTGGCGGGGCCGTCGGTCAAAGCTTCGGCGACGCCCACACGCTGTCCGTCAGAGACGATCGGGTTTTGGCCAGGTAACAAAGGATACTGCTCGATCCTGCCGTCATCCTCTACTACCGCGAGTTCGACAATATCGTCGTCGGTAGCTACCTGAGCCGTCCCCGGACGCTTAGCTAAAATACAAGCTTCCTTCGGTTTCCGTCCTTCGAGTAGTTCTTCAATCCGGGGCAAACCTTGAATGATGTCCCCGGTTTTGGCTCGCTCGAACACCAGGATGACTAAGTTGTCGCCACGTTGCACCAAGTCGCCGTCGTCTACGTGGAGCACTGCACCACCAGAAACTCGGTAAGGACGGGCTACCCGCAGGACTATTTTGGCTTCTTCTCCGTTATCGGAGGCTGGTATAACTTTCACGACTTGACCGGACTCTTCCAGAATCACTCCCGGTGCTACCTCAGTACCAGCTACCAATAACTGACCAGGGCTGACTGCTGGTGTACCCGCTACTGAAACTGTCACAGAATCCGCCTCCCGCATTACCAACAATCGGCGTACCGGTTCGTTGAGTCCTTCGCGGATGCCCCGGACGATACCTGCTTCTTTGCAGAGAATTTCGGTGCGGGCTACCACTGCGCCAGGGGCGATCGACTGTCCGTCTTCTACCAACAGTCTGGTGTGGGTACTACCTTGAGTCGGATCTGCCGACACGTCCCGCCGAATTACCAGCGATTCCAAAATCACCAACTGCAAGCGGAAAATCCGAGAAGGCGCTGGGGCTTCTTCGCCTTCTACCAGAGCCAGTTCTTGCGACTGCACAATCGCATCAGATAGACCCCAAGCCGGGCCGGAACCGTCGGCTCCAAAAGCCAAAGCGTCCCCATCATCGGGTAGGAGTTCGATATCCGCTGCCAGTTGCGGCGCGCCGGAACCGATTTCTAAGATGAGCTGAGTCCGCAGGAGTTCGAGTCCTTCGACTGATTTGACGCGCTCTCCGTCTTTGTAGGGGAGCCGCTGGACTGCTTTGAGGGAGATGGACTCGTTGAGTGCTGTCTGGGAAGGTATGGGCGGTTTGTCGGGTACTGGAAACTCTACTACTGGCCGCAGCAATAAGGCTGGGCCTTCGGGGGTTTCGATGTATTCGGCATAGCCCAATTCTTCGGCAATTAATCCGGGGAAGATTTCTTGACCGGCGCTGACTATTTGACCTTCGCCCAAGGTTAGTGGTGGGCGATCGACTGCGTGCATGGTTCCGGGCTTGATCACAATTTCCCGGAGGATGTCGTTTTTCTGGGTGACTTCTACCGCGCCACTGGTTTGGCAGAAAATATCTTTGACGACTTCGGTGCCGGCTTCGACGTATTGGCCATCTTCTACTAGCAGCAGGGAGATGTCTTTGTTGACTTCGTGGCACTCTTCGGCAATCCACAGCAGAGTGCCGCCTTTGACTACTTCGTAGCCGAGTTTGGCTTTGCCGCGCTTGTGGACTTCGACTCCGGCGTATTTGACGATGCCTCCGGTGGCGGTGCGGTAGCTGTCATCGAGCAGTTCGGCTACGACTTCACCGTTGATGACTTTGCTCCCCGGCGCTGTTTTCAAGGAAAACCGTTGGTTGGAAGCAGTTTCGATGATGTAATGTTCGCGGCCGCCGGCGCTTTCCGATCGCACAATTGCTTGATCTAGCAACACTTGAGCGGTGATGATTTCGATTTCTCGCTCGTCGGCGATGCGGACTACGCCGCCGTGTTCGGAGACGAGTTTCGTTTCGGCGATGACGCTTTCTGCCACGATGCGATCGCCATTTTTGACGGCCGGTTCGGCGCCGGGGAGTAAGTTATAGACTTCTCCTGAGAGAATCCAAATCAGTCCGCCTCTGCTGGCGGTGCGAGTGGTGTTACCTTGGCGATCGGTTTTTTCTTCTGGTACTAAGTCCGCAAACTTGGCTTCGCCTGCTAAATCGGAGGCTACGTCGGTTGTGACTTTTTCTGTGGTTTTGCGGGCGGCGCGTCCGACGATCGGCACTTCTGCCAAAACTTGACCGGAGATAGCGCGCTGTCCGTCTTTGACCATTAGGGTGGAACCTTGGACGATCGCGAATTCAACTTTCAGCTTCTGATTTTTCGCGCCGGATTTGCCTTCTTCATAGCCTTCACCCTCCAATACGAGTTTGCCGTTGTTTTCGGCGACGAGGGCTTCTTCGCCATGTCTAGTGCGGAAGGCGCGGGTGCGTAAATTCTTAAACTTTGCCACACCCGGGAATGGTGCTCGTTCTTGTTTAGCGACTTCTCCAGTAAATACGCCGCCTGTGTGGAAGGTACGCATGGTGAGTTGGGTTCCCGGTTCGCCGATCGACTGGGCGGCGATAATCCCGATCGCTTCTCCCATGTCTACCATTTTCAAGTGGGCGAGACTCCAACCGTAGCAGGATTGGCAAACGGAACGGGTGGCTTCGCAAGTTAGGGGCGATCGTAAATATACTTCCGGCACTCCAGACTTACCGATTTCCCCTGCCAGCTCTTCAGTAATCGGCTGATTTCGGACGGCTCTTTCGTTGCCATAGGTCACGATTTCTTTGGTTTTGGGGTGCACCACATCTCGTGCCAACACCCGCCCTAGCAGCCGATCTTTCAGGGGAATCAGCACGGTAGCGCCGTCGGTCATCGGCCGCACGCGAATCCCGCGCTGAGTGCCGCAGTCTACTTCACGCACGATGACATCTTGGGATACATCCACCAACCGACGAGTCAGGTAGCCGGAGTCGGCGGTACGCAGGGCGGTATCTACTAAGCCTTTGCGGGCGCCGTAGGAGGAAATGATGTATTCGGTGACGGTGAGTCCTTCGCGGAAGTTGGTTTTAATGGGCAAGTCGATGATTTCTCCTTGGGGGTCTGCCATCAATCCGCGCATTCCGACGAGTTGCCGCACTTGGGAGATGTTCCCGCGCGCGCCGGAGAATGCCATCATGTACACCGAGTTGAGGGGGTCTGTGGCTCGGAAGTTTTTGACTACTTCATCTTTGAGGTCTTCTGAGGTGCTGTTCCAGGTGTCGATTACTTTTTGGAAGCGTTCGACTTCGGTGATTTCGCCTCTGGTGTATTTCTGTTCGGTGATGCGGATTTCTTCTTCGGCTGCATCGAGCAGTTGTCGTTTGATTGGGGGTACTTGCAGGTCGTCTACGCTAATTGAAACTCCGGCTTTTGTGGCAAACCGGAAACCCAAATCTTTGAGTTTGTCGGCCATTTGCGCTGTGCGGGCCGTTCCATAGTTCATGAAAGACCAAGAGATTAGTTTTTTGAGCTGACCTTTGTCAACAACTCGATTGCGAAAAACAATTTCCTTATTTTCCTTATTTTCTGTCATTTTTCTACTGTTAGTAATTTGATAAGAGTCATTAGTCATTAGTCATTAGTCATTGGGCATTGGGCATTGGTCATTAGTCATTAGTCATTAGTCATTAGTCATTGGTAACTGCTAATCAATACAGGATTCAAGCCACATATAGCGGTTCTCAAGCGTGGTGAGGTATGCCCCATGCCCCATGAATGCCCGATGCCCAATGCCCGATGCCCGATGCCCAATGCCCGATGCCCGATGCCCGATGCCCGATGCCCAATGCCCAATTCCTAGTTGTTAATTACCGATTCGATCGTTTGGTGATAGATAATCCGACCGGGAGTAGTGCGAATGAACTGAGTAATCAACTTGCCCTCCGCATCTTCCCGAACCCGGCGGAACTTGTATTCTTTCGTCACTACTGTACCGTCTGCCGATCGCTCCGTCTTCAGCGGTTCCCCTTCCGGTTCTGTATTTTCGATCGCACCTTGAAATCTCACCCACACATAAGAGTGCAAGTTAATCACTCCTTGTTCGTAAGCTACAACCGCATCGGTAAAGCTAGAGAAATAGTGACCCGCTCCTTTTTGAGCATCAAGATTTTCGGCGGTTAGGTAATAGCAACCGAGCACCATATCTTGAGAAGGAGTAACGATCGGTCTTCCGGTTGCCGGCGACATAATGTTATTAGAAGCCAGCATCAACAAGCGGGCTTCCGCCTGAGATTCCAGAGACAAAGGAACGTGCACTGCCATTTGGTCGCCGTCAAAGTCAGCGTTAAAAGCCGGACAGACTAGCGGGTGAAGCTGAATCGCCCTCCCGTCCACCAAAATCGGCTCAAAGGCTTGAATCCCCAAACGGTGCAGCGTGGGTGCCCGGTTCAGCATGACAGGGTGTCCTTCAATCACCTCCTGAAGCACGTCCCAAACGCTAGGATCGTTGCGCTGGATCAGTTTTTTGGCGGCTTTGATGTTGTTGACTAATCCTTGGCGGATCAAACGGTGGATGACAAAAGGCTGGAAAAGCTCGATCGCCATTTCCCTCGGCAAACCGCACTGATGAATCTTCAGTTTTGGCCCGACAACAATTACCGAACGTCCAGAATAGTCAACCCGTTTCCCCAGCAAGTTTTGCCGGAAACGACCTTGTTTCCCTTCAATGATGTCTGACAGCGACTTCAGCGGACGGTTGTTTGCGCCTACCACAGTCCGGCCCCGGCGGCCGTTGTCAATCAGCGCATCCACAGCTTCTTGTAGCATCCGCTTTTCGTTGCGAATGATAATCTCTGGTGCCAGAATTTCTTGCAATCTCGCCAAGCGATTATTGCGATTAATAACTCTTCGATAAAGGTCATTAAGGTCACTGGTTGCAAAACGTCCACCGTCTAGCTGTACCATCGGCCGCAAGTCTGGGGGAATCACCGGAATGACATTGAGCACCATCCAATCGGGATGAGAACCCGTAGCGATAAAGTTGTCAATTACCCGCAAACGTTTAATTAACTTCGCGCGTTTTTGACCTTTAGCATTAGCAATATCTTCCCGCAGCTTTTCCGCTTCACTTTCTAGCGGAATATTTTGCAGCAAAACTTGCAAAGCTTCTGCACCGATTCCTACTTCTACGCCGGTTAGGGTGGAATCTTCGCTGTAAAGTTCATCTTCTATTTCCAGCCAAGCATCTTCTGTGAGTAATTGCTTGTATTGGAGCTTTTCAGCATTACCAGCATTCAACACAACATAGGCGTTGAAATAAACAATTTGTTCGACATCTCGCAGGGGCATATCTAACAGAATTGCCATGTAACTGGGGATGCCTTTGAGATACCAAACGTGAGCTACTGGAGCTGCTAATTTAATAAATCCCATCCGGTGGCGGCGGACGCGAGATTCAGTGACTTCAACACCGCATCTCTCGCAAACAATGCCTCTATGACGAACTCTTTTGTACTTGCCACAATGACATTCCCAATCTTTTGCAGGCCCAAAAATGCGCTCGCAAAACAATCCGTCCATTTCTGGTTTTAATGTTCTGTAGTTAATCGTCTCAGGTTTTACAATTTCGCCCACTATCTGACCATTGGGTAAAGTTCTCTCTCCCCATTGTCGAATTCTTTCTGGTGAAGCTAACCCAATCTTTACGTAATCAAATCGTTGTTCTATCTTAGCCATTCTTAACTCCAATCGATGATTTACTTGAAATTATTTGCTGTAATTTATCTTCTTTGCTTGATTCTTTGGTGATTAAATCAATCTCAGACTCCTTTATATGTGACATTATTTTTAATGTCATAAATGACACTTGTGGACACTGCAAATTCCAGAGCAATTTTAGCAATGGATTCTCCAGCTTTAATGCGTTCTCGCACATCTTGCGCTTGAGCAAAAGTCAGTTTGCGATCGAGATATCCACCCATGCGAGGAATCGGAACCTCTTCGCCTTCTTCCTTCCAAGTCAGGTGATACTTAATAGTGTGTATAGTTGCGGGATTTACGCCGTATGCTTCAGCTACATCCTTCATTCTGTCTCCTGCTGCTAATTTTTGCCGGATTTCTCGCACTTTTTCCCAGTCTAATTTGGCATTGGAAAGGGGATGACTTTTTCCTTGGGTGCGTCCTTTTTGGGAAGCATCTAATAAATTCTGAGTACGAGTACCAGCCCACAGGTGTTCTGGATTAATACAACTGGGAGTATCGCAAGTATGACAAGCATCCATAGAGGTAGGAAGTTCATATCCTAATTTCTCTGCTAAAACAGCACGAGTAACTGATTTTGATTTCCCATTTTTCCAGTATCTGCCATAGCCTGAACCATCTTTTCCGCCTTGAAAAATTATGCAGCCGTTGTCTTGAATTTCTCCTAAAAAACGTGGGGAAACTGTGATGAAGTTATTGGGAATACTTGTCTGAACGATCTTAGTAATAGTTTCATGTTGTACCCCATACTCTCTTGCTAGATGGTTCTTGATTGTTCCAGATAAATATTTAGTCTGAATTTCTCGTAGTTGTTGGATAGACAATTTATCAATTCCCGGAATACTTTTGCGTCTGGGAGTTTTGCGATCGCGCCCCATCATCTGTCCGGTATTCTCAGCAGCCGATCCCGCTACCAGATGTGCCGGGTTGATGCAGCTTCGGTTGTCGCAGGTGTGGCAAGCAAAATAACCGGAATCGAGGAATCCCGCTATTTTTGATTCGAGGACTAATCGGTGGACTAATACCGTTTTGCCATCGATCCACTTACGCCCGTAACCGTTTTTTAACCTACTGCCTTGCCAGTTAATACAGCCTGTCTCCAGGTCTAATGCTCCTTCAATTCCGGGGATGACTGTTACAATAGTCATGTCAGCGTCTCTCTTTGTTAGAGCGTTGATTCGCCTCAGCAGTGTTGATACCACTGCTGAGGCATTTTAATTGGAGATTGTCGATTTGAGATTGAATGCTGTCAAACAATCTCAAATCGAC
This sequence comes from Microcoleus sp. A6-C6, assembly GCF_036705955.1. Classification (NCBI taxonomy): domain Bacteria; kingdom Bacillati; phylum Cyanobacteriota; class Cyanophyceae; order Oscillatoriales; family Microcoleaceae; genus Microcoleus; species Microcoleus sp. A6-C6. The sequence continues at coordinate 29,877 of NZ_JAUBVR010000051.1, forward strand.
AATCTCAAGTCCCTAATCCTCGTCTTCGTCGCGAGAAAGCGATTCATAAGTAGGCCTGGAGGGCGATCGCCGCCCACCAACGTCTGCCATCAAATCAACCTCAACGTGCTCGCTACCTTCGTCGTTCGTATTCACCTTGTGCACGGCAATATCCAAGCACAAAGATTGCAACTCCCGCATCAGCACCTTAAACGATTCCGGCGTACCGGGGCGTGGGATAGCTTTGCCTTTAACAATGGCATTTAAAGCTTCATTTCTACCCTGCATATCATCCGACTTCACAGTCAGCAACTCTTGCAAAGTATAAGCTGCACCGAACGCTTCGAGAGCCCAAACTTCCATTTCCCCGAACCGCTGTCCTCCCTGCTGCGCTTTGCCACCCAAAGGCTGTTGCGTTACCAGCGAGTAAGGCCCAGTGCTCCGGGCGTGGATTTTGTCATCTACCAAGTGGACGAGTTTCAGCATATAGGCGATGCCGACTGTGATAGGTCGATCGAACGGTTCGCCAGTTCTGCCATCGTAGACAATAGTCTTACCGGGGTGTTTTTCGTTAAATATCCACGGTTTACCCGTTTTTTCGCGCGCCTCCTCTAACTTGCCGTGAACGGTTTCCCGCGACTTTTCAGCACCGTGCATTTCATCAAAAGGCACCATCTTGAACCGCATGGATAGATTTTCGCCCGCCCAGCCCAGCAAGCACTCAAAAATCTGACCCACATTCATCCGCGATGGTACACCCAAGGGATTGAGCACGATGTCAACGGGAGTCCCATCGGGTAAGTAGGGCATATCCTCCATCGGCAGAATCCGGGACACAATACCTTTGTTACCGTGGCGGCCGGCCATTTTGTCGCCGACTTGAATCTTGCGTTTTTGGGCTACGTAGACGCGGACAACCATGTTGGCGCCTGGAGGTAGTTCGTCGCCCTGTTCGCGAGTGAAAACCCGCACGTCTACTACGCGGCCTTTTTCGCCATTAGGAACTCGGAGGGAGTTGTCGCGCACATCGCGGGCTTTTTCGCCGAAGATTGCTCTGAGCAGTTTTTCTTCTGGCGGTTGGTCGGATTCACCTTTGGGGGTAACTTTGCCGACCAAAATGTCGCTGGCTTCTACCCAAGCACCTTTGCGGATGATGCCCTGTTCGTCTAGCTGGCGCAGTGCGTCTTCGCCGACGTTGGGTATTTCGCGGGTGATTTCTTCGGGGCCGAGTTTGGTTTGGCGGGCTTCGATTTCGTATTTTTCAATGTGGATGCTGGTGTACACATCTTCGTATACCAAACGCTCGCTAATGAGTATCCCATCTTCGTAGTTGTAGCCTTCCCAAGGCATATAAGCTGCGATGATGTTCTGACCCAGAGCCAGTTCTGCCCCTTCGGTGGAGGAACCGTCGGCGAGGACTTGACCGGCAACTACTCGATCGCCCTCATAGATCAAAGGACGCTGGTTTAAACAGGTATCCTGGTTAGAGCGCTGATATTTTTGCAGTTCGTGCTCGATACAGCCTGAGTATTTTTGCTTCCAAACCGAGGGCTGTTTGGTTTTGAGGTCGTCGTATTCCCGAATCAGGAAACTTTCCTCGCTGGAATTCGACTCAGCATCTACCGCCAGGGGCTTGACAATAATCCGGGTAGCATCGATGTAAATTACTTCGCCGTTAACCTTGGAAACTACTACCATCCCGGAATCTCGCGCGGCCTGAGCTTCCAAGCCCGTACCTACGAGTGGCCGTTCTGGTTTGAGTAGCGGCACAGCTTGCCGCTGCATATTCGATCCCATCAGAGCGCGGTTGGCGTCGTCGTGTTCCAGGAACGGAATCAGCGATGTGGCGACGGAGACGATTTGGACTGGCGATATCGCCATGTAGTCCACCTGCATCGGGGTGGTGGTGGTGAACTCTTGGCGGTAGCGAACGGCTACGGTTTCGCCCAAGAGGTTGTTGTTTTCGTCGAGGCTGATGTCTCCGGGGGCGACGCGCAGGTCATCTTCTTCGTCGGCTGTCATATATACGGGGGCTTTGTCCCGCAATACTTGTCCTTTTTCTACTGGATAGAAAGGAGTTTCGATGAAGCCGTAGGAGTTGACGCGGGCGTGGGTTGCCAAAGAGCCGATGAGTCCGGCGTTGGGGCCTTCTGGTGTTTCGATCGGGCAAATCCGGCCATAGTGGGATGGGTGAATATCTCGCACTGCGAAACCGGCGCGTTCGCGAGTCAAACCTCCTGGGCCAAGGGCGGACAGACGGCGTTTGTGGGTCAGTTCTGCTAGGGGATTGGTTTGATCCATGAACTGGGATAGCTGGGAGGAACCGAAGAATTCCTTGATTGCTGCTACCAGCGGTTTGGGGTTGACCAGGGAAGCGGGGGTGAGGGAGTCGGCGTCTGAAACCGTCATCCGTTCGCGGATAATCCGTTCTAAGCGGTTCAATCCGACGCGGACTTGGTTTTGCAGCAATTCTCCGACACTGCGGACGCGACGGTTGCCTAAGTGGTCGATGTCATCGGTTGAACCGATGTCGAATTCGAGGTTGATCAAATAGTCGATCGCCGTCAAGATATCTTGGGATGTCAGTACCCGCATGGTATCGGGAACTGTCAAACGCAGTTTTTTGTTGAGTTTGTAGCGACCAACTCTGCCCAAATCGTAGCGTTTGGGGTCGAAAAAGCGGGAGTGCAGGAGCTGTTCGCCTCCGGCCACGGTGGGGGGTTCGCCTGGACGGAGTTTGCGGTACAGCTCCATTAGGGCTTCTTCTTCGCCGAATTGTCCTTCTTTTTCGATCGTTTTTTGGAAGTATTCCGGGTGGCGCAGGGAGTCGTAGATTTCGCCGTCGGTGAGTCCCAGGGCTTTGAGCAGAACTTGGGCCGAGAGTTTGCGGGTTTTGTCGATTCTCACCCAGACTAAATCGTTTTTGTCGGTCTCGAACTTGAGCCACGCGCCGCGGTTGGGGATCAGGCTCGCGTTGTAGGAACGGCGGCCGTTTTTGTCGGTTTCCGATTTGTAGTAAACTCCGGGCGATCGCACGATTTGGTTAACGATGACTCGTTCTGCACCGTTGATGATGAAAGTGCCGCGCTCGGTCATCAAGGGCAAATCGCCGATGAAGACTTCTTGTTCTTTGATTTCGCCTGTTTCTTTGTTAATCAAGCGGGTGGGGACGTACATTTGCACTGAGTAGGTGCTGTCCCGGCGCTTGGCTTCGTCTACGTCATATTTCGGGCGCTTGAGTTTGAAGTCTTTGCCGATGAAGTGGAGTTCTAGCTTACCCGTGTAGTCTGTAATCGGGGAGAAGCTGTCTAGTTCTTCGATCAGTCCGGCTTCTAGAAACCAGCGAAAACTTGCCCGCTGGATTTCGATCAGGTCGGGCAAGGTGAAGGCGAATTCTGTGTAATCTTTAGTGGTCATGGGTGTCCTTTTTCCGCAGTGGCTCTAGCTTTTTACATGGCGCCAAGGCTGGGCGTTTTTACCTTGTTGCGTTTTTTTGATGGATTGTGTGAGAGAATTTATATGATGTTTTCGATCGCCTGCCAACTGCTGCAACGGCTATTTTCACTGGTTGCTCGCAGTGTTTTTGTGCGGATTTTGGCTTGGATCGAGATGCTTTTAGCTTCGACCTCTTGGTGCTTCAGGGTAAATCCCCTACACATTTGACTCCTAAAATTGACTTGACAGCTATTGCCAAATTGCCGAGTTTCCAAATTTCTTCTGATGTGTAAGTTGTGTAAATTCGAGGTATTGCTTGAAGTTTTCGCCTGCCCCGAAGGTGAGCGGGCACTCGCCGAAGCTCGCAGTTCGGCGCAGGGCGATGGTGCCGATAGTGAGCCAACGCCCGATCAGTCGGTTCTTTTTATTATAGGACGCAAATCCGATCGCCACAGGCAACTCCCAAAGAATCTGAAATTAAGGATGAATCCGGTTTTGGGTTGCCGGATATAGATGAGATTTTCCCGATTTTCTGCCCTTAACTCTATCTGTTTTCCTCGTTTCTTTGCTCTAGCTAAACTGAAAAGCCGAATAGCTGACAGGCATTTTCAGTTGTCTGTTGGGACAAAGTTAAGAGAGAAACTCCTCTCAATTTAGCAACTTGCTCGGCTACGTAATAGACGTAAGCTGGTTCGTTGCGTTTTCCCCGCTGGGGTGCAGGGGCGAGAAAAGGGCAATCTGTCTCGACTAAGATGCGATCGCTATTTACCATACAAGCTGATTCTTGTATTTGCAAGGCTTTTTTAAAGGTGACAGTTCCGCTAAAACTGATGTAGAAACCCAGGTCTAAAAACCACTGGGTTTCTTCGGGTGTGCCTCCCCAGCAGTGCATCACACCGCGCACCGGACCGCGTTTTTGCCAAAAGTTCCGAAGCATTTCGGCCATTGGGGCGGCGGCGTCGCGACAGTGGATAATCACTGGTTTGTCAAGTTCCTGCGCAATTTCAAGCTGTGCCTCAAACACTTTAAACTGGTGTTCGCGATCGTCTGCTTTAAAAAAGTCTAGTCCGGTTTCGCCGATCGCCACTACCCGATCGTCAGAAATTGCTAATTTTCTAATCAGGCTTGCAGTTTCGTCTTTCCACTTGGCGGCATCTAGGGGATGAAGCCCCACCGCAAAGGAAACTTCTGCAAATTGATTAGCAATCGCTTGAATTCCGGCAAACTCTTCTGGCTCTACACAAGAATGAACCAATCGAACCACACCAGCTTCGCGCCAGCGTGCTCGAACGGCTTCTAACTCAGACTTGAAAGCCTCAAAGTTGATATGAACGTGAGTGTCGATAAGCTGCATGGGCGAATGGGAGAGTGAGAGATTGGAGGAGGGGGAGAGTGGGAGAGTGCGGGAGTGGGAGAGTAGGAGAGTAGTAGGAAAAATTCTCTTTCTTCCTTCTTTCTTCCTTCTTCCCTCTTCCTTCTTCCTTCTTCCGTCTTCCTTCTTCCTTCTGTCTTAGGATGCTACTTGTGTTTCGTGTGGCTTGAGGGTTCTTGCCAAACGGGACTTTTTGCGATCGCCGTTGTTACGGTGCAGTACACCTTTTTTGACAGCTTTGTCAATTTTGCTGTACGCCTCAGACATACGTTGCTGCACTTCTTGCATTAATTCAGGTGTCGGAGATGCGGCGTACTTCTCAACGGTCGTGAAATACTTCTTCATCAGGGTTTTGACCGCTGACTTGTAAGATTTGTTGTACAAGCGGTTGCGCTCGGCGATTTTGACTCGTTTGACGGCGGACTTAATATTTGCCATAGTTCAGTTTGTGGAAGTAGGTATTGATTGATACATCATAGTCTCGATATAGTCTCAAGACACGGAGATTTTGAGGGACAATCTTTTTGGGTGCGATCCGCAAAAAGCTTGATTTTTTTTAAAGCTGAGTCAGCGATTAGCCGAGCGCTCAGATTTAAGCTGAGTCTGCGGTTACTTTTGCAAGGGCGATCGCGCAATAATTTTTAATTGACTCATCTAACGACCTTTTTTTTACCCCTGACGATACCCAAAGGTATGACACGGGTGTTATCCAGGCGTTTTGCGGGGTTTCCACCGTCACGAGTTAAAGTCACGGTTTATTGCGCGCAATTTTCAAGTATACAATAACTTGGCGTTTTTTTATAAAAAATTATTAGGTGTGAAAAAATCTAATATAGCATGGATTCCGCTCAAAATCCCATTCCCGGAAAAATCCAAGTTAAGCTATAACAAAGAGTACGGGTTATTTGGGCTTCGCCTTTGAAGCACTTGCAGAAGACGGAAGGAAGAGGGAAGAAGGAAGAAGGAAGAAGGGAGAAGGCAGAGGGCAGAAGGCAGAAGGGAGAAGGCAGAGGGCAGAAGGCAGAAGGCAGAAGGCAGAAGGCAGAAGGGAGAGAGAATATTTTTCCCCTCTCCCCCCTCTCCCCCTCTCCCCCTCTCCCTCTCTTCCCCTCTCCCCCTCTCCCCCTCTCCCCCTCCGCCCTCTCCCTCCGCACCCGGTTCTCTGACAGGCAATTCCTCAAGGAAGGTTGTGACTTGTCCTCGGTTTGGCAAAAAAATCCTCGACAGAGATTTAAACGCTGGACTGACGCCGGGAAACGAAGCCTTTGAAACTGCCGCGAGTCTCGCGGTTGAAGCTGGTGGACTGGTGGTGGCCGAATTCTCCAGCCCCACAAAAAATCCAAATTGTCAAGCAAATGTTAGTGAATTATTGACGGCATTCCTAATCTCCATGCTGCGAATTATTACTCAGTGGGTTGAGGCACAAGCTGAACTGCGACGAATCTGCGATCGCACCCACGACGAACTTGTTATTCACAAAGAAGCTACCGTGCGCGAGGTGCTGCAAGCTGTAAGACGCAAAGGCGATCAGGCTGTGCTGCAATATACTGCTGAATTTGACCGCATCACCCTAAATGCGGAAGAGTTGCGCGTGAGTGGCGCCGAATTGGATGCTGCTTACCAGCAAATATCGAAAGAATTATTAAATGCCATCCGGTTGGCTTGCAAACAGGTAGAAGCGTTTCACCGACAGCGTGTCCCCAAATCTTGGGTGCAGTTTGGTGATGACGAAATTGTTTTGGGTAAGCGCTATACGCCAGTCGATCGCGCGGGAATTTACATTCCTGGCGGTCAAGCGTCCTATCCGAGCTCGGTGATCATGAATGCGGTTCCTGCGAAGGTCGCCAAGGTTCCGAGACTGGTGATGTGTACTCCCCCCGGACAAGAGAAGAAAATGAATCCTGCGGTGCTGGTAGCGGCTCAGGAAGCGGGAGTTGATGAGATATATCGGGTCGGCGGGGCTCAGGCGATCGCAGCTTTGGCCTATGGTACGGAAACTATTCCCAAGGTAGATTTAATTACTGGGCCGGGGAATATTTACGTCACGCTGGCGAAAAAACTGGTTTACGGCACTGTGGGGATCGATTCTCTGGCGGGGCCCTCGGAGGTACTGATTATTGCTGATGCTTCGGCGAATCCTGTACACGTAGCTGCGGATATGTTGGCTCAAGCTGAGCACGATTCGATGGCCTCGGCAATTTTGCTGACGGCGGATTCGGTGCTGGCTAGGAAGGTGGTGGCTGAGGTAGAAAGACAATTAGTAAATCACCCGCGCCGGATTTTGACGGAAAAGGCGATCGCCAATTATGGTTTAGTTGTAGTGGTGGAGTCCCTGAAGGCGGCGGCGGAACTCTCCAACGAGTTTGCTCCCGAACACTTGGAATTGCAAGTGGCTGATCCCTGGGCTTTGCTTGACCAAATTCGGCACGCTGGGGCGATTTTCTTGGGCTGTTCGACACCGGAAGCTGTGGGTGATTATTTGGCTGGCCCGAATCATACTTTGCCGACTTCTGGTGCTCCGCGCTATGCTTCGCCGCTGGGGGTGGAAACTTTTATGAAGCATTCGAGTTTGATTCAATATTCGCCGGCTGCTCTGAAAAAGGTTAGTAGGGCGATTAATGTGTTGGCGGAAGCTGAGGGTTTGCCTTCTCACGCTGATTCGGTGCGGCTACGCACTGAGACACAGGGTGAGGGTGATTTTTAGATGGTAGGTTTGAGTTTGGCGATCGAGATTTACGCACTTCGGGCTTAAGAAACCCGGTTTCTTCCAATAAGCTGTTGCGCATTTAAATTGTATATTCGGGACGGGCTAGAAGCCCATCCCACAAGAGTGTTTAAGCGATTTTTGACACACAATTTAAATGTAGAACAGCTTATCTTGCTTAAATTACCAGAAAAAATTGGTTTAAAGCCTCTCGCTTGTACGGAGAAATTAAAATCAGACTATTCATTACTCCAATCCTCTTCCTTCCAGGTATAATTCGCTGTCAACTGTCAACTGTCAACTGTCAACTAAATTCTGAGATTTAAAGGTGCATTATATTGAATACTGTTTTGGTGGCGATCGACAATTCTGATTTTGCAGCACAGGTTTTGCAAGCTGTGGGGCAGTTTAAGCTAGAACCGACGGCTAAGGTGATTTTAGTTCATGTTGTGAGTTCTGGGATGTCGGATTTTGATGCGGTGGTCGATCGACCTCACGCTCAGGGAAATGAGATTGCTTACCGAGAAGTGGAGAAGTTATTGCAATCTTATCAGGAAACTTTGCCTTGCGAGAGTGAGTTGGAGATTGTTTCGGGGGAACCGGCCCAGGAGATTTTGCGTTTGGCGAATATTTATAAAGCGGACTTAATTGCGATCGGCTGTCGGGGTTTGACTGGTTTGAAGCGGATTTTGGAGGGTTCGGTGAGTGCTGAGGTTGTGGCTGAAGCTCCTTGTTCGGTGTTGGTGGTGCGATCGAGGTAGCGGCGGTAAATCAAAGAGTCGATCGCGTTTACCTCAACCAACATACTTATTTCACTAATAGATTGCGAGATGAATTTTCGGAAAATATATCTAGTTAGTTAGAGATAAATGTTTTGAAGTTGCCTAATTGGCGATCGATGATTGAAACAGAAGTCGGTCAGGATTTGTTTAGGTTGCAGCTTGTGATGCGGAAATATGTTGTTAATATTTGTCAAAAATCGAGCTGATTATTTGTAGCACTTCTCAGTAATATGAGATTTTCTTACAAATTACCATTAATTCATTGAGCTTACTTTCCTGAAAGTAAGGTTGATTCTTGGTTCGTTAAATTTGGCTACTTTCGGGATTTGGTGTTGCCAAAAGTGCTGTGTTACTCCTTTCATCAACAGAAAGCTTCCTGGGGTTAATTGAATTTCAAATTTCATTTCTTTTCGGTATTTGTGCCTGAGCACAAAACGACGAGTAGCCCCAAAACTTACAGAACCGATCGCTGGGTTTTCACCAAGTTCTGGTTCATCATCACTGTGCCAAGCTACACTATCTTTGCCGTCGCGATATAGATTAAGCAACACGCTGTTAAACAATGTACCTGCTATTGCTTCTATTTTAGATTTGATTGTTATGAGTGTAGGTGTCCATAGATTAGGCTCCATTTTTATTTTGGAGTAAGTGTAAGATTTACCTGCATCTCCGTACCATGCGGTAAGTCGCGGTATAGCGACTTGCTTGCCAAAAAGCAGAGCCACCTCTTGCTTCCAATTAATAGTGCCGTACAATTCCGCAAATATCTGGTTGCTCTCATTGTTATTGAAGAAGTCGCGGTACATGATTATTTCGGCATCTGGCAGAGATAATTGCTGACCATGTTTTTGGCTTTCTGCTTTTGGCTCTTCCCACAATGAAAGTTGAGTATACATAAATCTGCTCGCTGATGACGTTTTACTGAAATTTATAAATATACAGTTGTTGACACAAGCACTGCCCAGCTTTACCATTAATCATGTAAAGCTAATTTTAGCATTTTAACAAGACAAGGATAATTAGTTTTTGTAACATACATAAATTTTTATGTATTCACCAACCAAATCCTGAATCGTCATTTAAGATGAGACTGGTGTCAATTAGCTATCTACTATGAATTGCTTTCAAATAATTAAATCTGTTCTTGATGAAGCTTATGTCCAAATTCCAGGAGAGGAAGCTGAAAAGGATGAGGTAATTAAGGCCGCACTAGAATACCTGCGAGAAGAATATCTTCAACTCTCGCAGGAATGTAACATAAATTATAGCGACCCGACGACTAGGTTTGCTTATATTTATGCCTACGTAACATCCCATTCTAATTTGGTGTGTAGTATTCTTCAGCAAAATAATGTTTTAGGGAATCTTTTTGACAACAAAAAAGTCGATGTAGCTTGTATTGGAGGAGGACCCGGCAGCGATTTCTTGGGAATCCTCAAATACTTGATGACCAACCAAAAGTCACCGAGAATAAAGTTTCAACTCTGCGATCGGGAGAAAAGCTGGGCAGAATCTTGGAGTGACGTTGATGACAAAGTAGAAGACCTCGAATTTCGCATATCAACTTTTTATCTGCCACTAGATGTCACTAAAAGTGATGACTGGGAATCTCACAAAAAGTATTTTCAGTCAGACCTTTTTACAATGATTTACTTTATGTCAGAAGTATTTAGTTTACGGGACTCAGCCGAGGAATACTTCGCTCACTTATTTAATCAGGCAAAAATCGGCTCACTTTTCTTGTTTATTGATAACAATAGCTCCCAATTTTATAATTGGTTTGACAAGTTGGCTGAAAATCATAAAATAGACATACTAAGCAGTAACGAAACTAAAATGACTTTGCCTTTAGATGAGGAAAAGTCAGATTTAGGAAAATATGTTGCCAAATTTTCTAGTCCAAAACTTACAGCCAATGTTGCATACCGAATTGGGCGAAAAGTCTAGGATATGTTCCGGTATGTTTTTACACAGGGACATAAGTTTAGATAATGCCAGAAAAATTCGGTTACTCTTGCTTTTGCCCTCCTTGCCCGCGATCGCTGCTTTGATGGATATTGACCTAATCCTAGTCCTCAATGAAGCGATCGCCCTTCACATCAGTTTGGGTTTTTCCCCTTACCCTTCCCCAAAAAGTCCCGCAAACGCAACAAACTAGCGGTTTGTCCCAAATTCAGCGGTAGCAGCGACACACCCTCTAACCGAGACTGCACCCAACCGTCGCCCCAATACCACTCGTGAAACCCGTCGATTCCCTGACTCAACAACAGTCGCAGACAATTTGACTCTGCAATCTCCACATGGTGCTGCACCGCTACCGGGCCAATCCAACTCGTGAAAGTCAATTCGCGATCGAGCAATTCCGGCAAACCCTTAGAAAACTGCTGAGGCCACAGCCACTGCTGCAAATGCACAGGACGCATCAAACTGTCTCGAATCGCGGTTTCCGAAGCTTCAACCTCAATCCGCAGTTGACTTTGTTGAAAATTACCTAGCATAGCAATTTGAAATTTTATATAGGAACTTTACGTAACTTCAATGTAACGTAATTGCACGAAGTTCGATCGCACCCACGCATAGCAGTTTTTAGTCGAGATATCGGGCCAAGGACACGGTGGCAAAATACAGACGGCGGTTGAAACCGCGTCTACACAGACAAAACCCGGATGGTGCGCGGGTTGAAGAACCGACGGTGAAAATACGTTGTTTTCTTCAGTCCGCGGAGGCGGACATCGTTTGTGTAGGAGCGGTTTCAACCGCCGTCTGCATCTGTATTTAATTTGATCGCACTGTATTTAATTCGATCGCACATCAGCGTCAATCCGCGTTCATCTACCGTTAAAGATTTAAGATTTTGCCGCCAAACCAGCACCTAAAACCCGATTTTCGTATCCAATTGTTAAGCTCTGTTTCATTTCATTTAAATCTCCCATTCTCACCCCACAGCAAAGAAACTCCGTGATACCATCACATCTGACTGGTAAAAACTATAGAAAAAATTGGGGAGAAAAGCTTTGACACTACGGGTTGCAGTTGTTGGATCAGGGCCAGCCGGTTCTTGCGCCGCCGAAACATTGGTAAAAGCAGGCATCGAAACTTATTTATTTGAGCGCAAATTAGACAACGCTAAACCCTGCGGCGGGGCGATTCCCCTGTGCATGGTCGAAGAATTTGACTTGCCACAAAGTATTATCGATCGCCAAGTCAGAAAAATGAAAATGATTTCCCCCTCCAACGTAGAGGTGGACATCAATATCGAAAACGAACACGAATACATCGGTATGTGCCGCCGCGAAGTCCTCGATGGCTTTTTGCGCGATCGGGCTGCTTCCTTAGGTGCCAAACTAATTAACGGTACCGTTCACACCTTAGACATTCCTACGAACAACACCGACCCCTACATTCTCCACTACGCCGACCACTCCAACGGCACCGCCGTAGGAACTCAGAAAACCCTGAAAGTGGATTTGGTAATCGGCGCTGACGGCGCTAACTCCCGCGTAGCCAAGGCGATTGATGCTGGTGACTACAATTATGCGATCGCCTTCCAAGAGCGCATCCGCCTCCCAGAAGATAAAATGGCTTACTACGAAGGCTTAGCCGAAATGTACGTCGGCGACGACGTTTCCACCGACTTCTACGCCTGGGTGTTCCCCAAATACGACCACGTAGCCGTCGGTACCGGCACGATGAAAGTCAATCAAGCCAGCATCAAAAAGCTCCAAGCCGGAGTCCGGGCCCGCGCTGCCAAAAAACTCATGGGCGGTGAAATCATTAAAGTGGAAGCTCACCCCATCCCAGAACATCCGCGTCCCCGCCGGGTTGTCGGCCGAGTTGCCCTCATCGGTGATGCTGCCGGTTATGTTACCAAGTCTTCGGGCGAAGGTATCTATTTTGCCGCTAAGTCTGGCCGGATGTGCGCTGAAACTATTGTGGAGATTTCCAATAATGGCGCGCGGATTCCAACGGAACAAGAAATCAAGCTGTATCTGAAGCGGTGGGATAAGGCTTACGGTATTACTTACAAGGTGCTTGACATTTTGCAGCGCGTGTTCTACCGTTCTGATGCTACTCGCGAAGCTTTTGTGGAAATGTGTGCCGATCGCGATGTGCAGAAACTCACATTTGATAGCTACTTGTATAAGACCGTGGTGCCGGCTAATCCCTTCATTCAGATGAAGATTACCGCGAAAACCATTGGTAGCTTGTTGCGCGGTAGTGCTTTGGCTCCTTAATTTCTGGGAAATTATCGCACTTTGTATAAAAAGTGGAGATCCCCCCTAGCCCCCCTTAAGAAGGGGGGGACAGGAGTATTCAGAAAGTTCCGTTTTGATGGGAGGGACAGGAATATTCTCAAAGTCCCCCTTCTTAAGGGGGATTTAGGGGGATCGAGACTCGATGATGAGCGAGATTTATCAAGGCTTTCAGGCTTCAGTTGACACGCATTGAGCAGTGCTGTGTCCCTACAGATAAGCTGCCAAATCTGAAATCCCCCCAAATTTTGAATTTGGAGGGGATTTTAAGCTTTTTTCCGATTTAGGGAAATTGCTTTTTTCGGGTTAGTTTAAGTTCAATTGCACTAAGGTATCGGGGGCGAGGAAGTGGGAAATGTGATAAGCTCGCTCTTCTGTTTTTAGCAGGATTTTTTCGTAGAGGTAGCGCGTAGCTCGATCGCCCAAACTTTCTGCTTGTCCTGCTTGACGGCGCAGTAAACCTATAATAGCTTGTTCTGCTGTCAAATCATGTTCCAGCATTTGGCGGCAGGAATATACGCCGTCGGCTTCTGGCTCAAAACAGCACATCTCGGCTAATTTGCTAAAGCTAGCCGCCGGTATGCCGCCCAACCCGTTCAAGCGTTCGCCCAATTCGTGGACACTATCTTGAGCTTCTCCGTAGCTTTCTTGAAAGAATTGGTGCAAGGAGTAAAATTCTGCCCCTTCCACCACAAAATGATGTTTTTGATATTGCAGGTATAAAGCCTGAAAACTTGCCAGCAGCGCGTTCATCCCTTCACAAATCGGTGCTGTGACTGAATGTTCTAGTAGAACTGGGTTTTCGGCTATGTGACCAAACGGTCTCAATGCACTCTGAATCTCAGCCATGTGTGTTCTCCTTTCAATAGGCAGTTTTGTTGCCAATAGACTCACTCTAGCACCCTAGATTTACCAGTCAAGCAGGGTCGGCCTCGATAGTGGAAGACTTTGTATAGTAGAAAAATTTTTTACAAAATCTATTGAGAATTATTTGCAGTTGCGTTATCCTCTAAAAAGATGCTCGTTCTGAATGCTTCCTGAAAATGGGGTACATCAAGAGCAAAAATTAATGCAAATCATTATTGTTGTTAAAAAAATGAATCCAGCAGATCCAGAATTAGAAGTCTGTGACATCGTGCCAGTCAGTTGGCTAGACAGATGGCAAGTTTACCAACGCTTGCAAGAGCTAGAAATTCCCTGCTGGTGCGGAGTTGATCAACCTTTGCGGGCCAAAATTAGCACGGCTAAACAAGCTGCTCAATTAGCGAGTGTTTTGAGGCAATTGAGCGCTTCACGGGGCGAACTGGTGCATTTGCTGGAGTGCTGCTGGCAAATCGCCTAAAGGCAGTTCGGGAACGGATTATTTAACGGATTTAATGGATGTCACGGATTTAAAGGAGTTATGACAATGTATCAATCTGGTAAGCAACTTTCGGAATTTAGCTTAGAGGGAGAAATCCTCAGCCTGATTATTGAAGATGGTTACAAACTTAAATATTTGCGAATTGGTACGGATCGCGGAGTAGAGTTTCTGGTTAAACTTTGCAAGGAGTTGCGGTCATTTTTAGGGCCCGTTTTGACGACTGGGTTGAGAGTTCAAGTTGCGGGTGAGAAAGAACTCAATTTGAAAAATGGTAAAATAAAACTTAAAGCTCGCAGTCTCAAGCTGGCTCAAGGTAACAACGATCGATCGCCCGAACAGCTCGACTCTACCAGTTTACCTGCTGCGGTATTGACCTTAGATGGCGCGATCCTTTTCCAGGGCTTCGCCAACGATAAAACCGAAGTCAGCACTTGCACAGCAACTCAAACTGTCCAAACTCCGGCTAAAACCAAAACTAAAATATTAGTATGTCAAAAATCTGACTGCCAGAAGCGGGGCAGCGCAGCAGTCTGTAAAGCTTTAGAAACTGCTTTGAATGCGCGGGGTTTAGAAGGGCAAGTGACTGTTCAGGGAACCGGATGTCTCAAACAGTGCAAAGCCGGGCCAAATATGGTTTTGATGCCGGACAAAACTCGCTACAGTCGCATCAAACCTGCTGAAATTCCAGCAATTATTGACAAACATTTTGCGGTTATTGAAAAAGCTTAGCCGATCGCACGGCATGAGAGAGTCGAAGAGTTTGAGGGAAGCATCTCAATAAGTGCAAAAAGCATTTTTTTGGAGTGCGAGCTTAAGAGCTCGCGAGCTAGATAAGGCACGCGAGCTCTTAAGCTCGCACTAGATAAGCTGGGTGCATCTCACTTTGGCAAATACATCAAATTGAAAGTTGACCGTTGAGATAAGCACAGCGAAGAGAAAGGATAG
>NZ_JAUBVR010000052.1:0-43601 GCF_036705955.1 Microcoleus sp. A6-C6
AAGTTAAGACTTTGGATTCAATCCAGTAAAGCAAAACTTTCCATTATATCATAAAATTATTTTGCAAGAGGTCTATTGAAATATACAATTTAAATGGGCAAAAGCTTAGTACCTTGTAATGATCTATGCTATCAGTAAATCCCGATCGCACTTGCGAGCATCTGATACCGGGTTTCGGGAAAAAAATTGTCTGGCACCGACGCATCTGTGAAGCAACCCGTTTTCTAGGTAAGAGGATTCGCCCGTGACTGGCCGAGTTAAGTTGGGGGCTGGGCTAACGGCGATCGACATTTCACTAATATTTTTGAGTAATATTGCTGATGAAAGTTGCCGATTCTTTGGTATGCTTTGATTACACATCAAGAATCTATTGCGCAAATTAGTGTCAATGAAAAGAGTTCTGAGGTTAAAAACTTTAGCGGTGGCAGTATTGGCGATCGTCCTGTTCACTCTCTACTTGACTCCTCCAGTTCTGGCCGCGAATGCCGAGGATGTGAGTCAGCTATTAAAAGATAATTGGTGCGTCAGCTTTTTGTGGAAGCAATGCGATTTGAGCGCTGCCGATTTGCGAGGATCTAATCTCCAAGAAGCCAACTTGAGCGGCGCTAATTTGTCCGGCGCCAACTTGTCCGGCGCTAATTTAAAAAATGCTGACCTTTCGGACGCAGATCTCAGTGGCGCTAATTTAGCAAATGCTGATATTTTGGGGACGGATCTCCGTCGAGCAAATTTGACTGAAGCTAATTTAAACCGAACTAAATTGTGGGATGCTAATCTGACTTTGGCAAATCTGAGTCGCGCTAATTTACAAGATGCTAATTTGTTGGATTCTCGACTTTGGGGAAGCAATCTCACTCAAGCTAATTTAACTGATGCGACGCTACACGGTGCTGATTTGCAATATGCTAATTTGGCAGACAGTAATTTGACAAATGCTGACTTACACAGCTTCTTTTTCCGAGGTTCCAAGCAAGTTACGAATCTCAGCAATGCTAATTTAGAAGGTGCTAATTTAACGGGAACAAATCTCAGAGGTGCGGTGCTGAATGGGGCAATAATGCCCGACGGCTCTATTAATAATGAAGAAATTGGCTTGAATTTAAAGTAAAGTCGGTCTGAAGACAGTTGGCAGTTGACAGTTGGCAGTTGACAGTTGACAGTTGACAGTTGACAGTTGGCAGTTGGCAGTTGACCGACTAATGACTAATGACTAATGACTGCTGATTTAATTCGATCGCCAAACGTCATCCCAGGGCCCGCCACCAACTTCCAAACCGGCCAAAGAACTTTGAGCCTCTAAGATAATTTTAGAGCGCTGCTTGCCATTTTTTTCAACATTTGGGCCCAATAATTCTCGCAGTTGCAAGCGTAATTCGCCGTGCGTCGTATCCCGGCAACAAAAAGCCAGACCCTCGGCTGTAGGAGTTCGCACATAAGTACCAGAACTGTTTGTAGTCCCAATTAACTCAACTTCAAACTGACTGTTTCTCGCCTGGATTTTCCAGCTTCCCCAAGGTTCAATATTCCAACTAATTTGCGAATTCCAAGGCACAAATTCGTAAAATTTGCCTCGGTAATGGATGCCAATCATTGCTACCGATTCCATCCACCACAGCACGCCTCGCCTGCCGCCGCCAGCAGTTAAAGCTAAATCACTTTCGCCTTGAAAACAATTGCAATTAATCCAAAACCACTTGTGCGGAAAAGCACCGCCCCAGTTTTTTTCGCTGTAAGCGGGAGCATCTGTAAATTCGTAGCGTTCGCCGTTCCAATCGATCCATCCTGTGGCTAAACCGTGAGCCATTAAAATTTGCCATCCAGGCTCAAATACGGGCAGAAAAGATAGCATTCCCGCCGTAGATTTTTGGAGTTCAGCAGAGTTTCCCCAGCCGTAAATTGGTTTAATTTCGTACTCCCAATAACAGTGACTGCCACTTCCGGGATCATGCAGATAACCTTGATTTAAGGTAGCAGTAGCTTGATAGCCTTCTTCGATGTGGCTGTCGAATATTTGCGGCTCTAAATATGCGGGTTTAATTTGTAAATTTGTTTTGCCCCAATGTCCTAAACCCAAGCTTTCTCGGTGCGCCCAAAATTTATTTACGTCGGGGAAGGTGCGGCATAAATAGCTATCTTTAGGGCCGTAAATCTGAGCAGCACCGCCGCTGTATGGTTGACCGCCTCTGGGGTCTTCGATGGAATACATGAAGGCAAAGGATTGTCCGTGAATTGGTAATGTTATTCGGTAGTACCAGCCTTCAAAAAAGCGCCGGGAACTACTGTCCCAGTGGTAGCCGCTGTGGGGAGTTTCAATATTTGTGAGTTTTGAGTGTGTATTTGACATAAAATTACCAATAGTATGACAGGGAATTGACGGATAACTGTTTCTTCCTTCTTCCTTCTTCCTTCTTCCTTCTTCCTTCTTCCTTCCTTTATGTGTTTAGCACTTTGGCGATCGCCCTTGGCGCGAGCTCTGCACCGCAACCGCAGCCTTGCTTTTGCCCGCTACTTGCAATTAGCAACGGTTCGCGCCACTGGGCGTCCGGCTAACCGCACTGTGGTTTTTCGAGGTTTTTTAGGAGATACTAATCAGTTGAAGTTTATTACTGATATTCGCAGTCAGAAGACCGAGGAAATTGACCTCTATCCTTGGGGGGAGATTTGCTGGTATTTCCCTAAAACTCGCGAACAATTTCGGATTGCCGGACAACTTATTTTGGTGCGGCAATCCGATGCAGATTCCGAGTTGTTTACAGCGCGCCGCACAGCTTGGCAGGAGCTTTCTGAGGCTGCTCGATCGCAGTTTGCTTGGCCTGCACCGGGGGAAGATAAGGCGGATTTTGGTGCTTTTGATTCTGCTTCCCCAGATGCTCACGAGCCGCTGTCGAATTTTTGTTTGCTGTTGTTGGAACCCGAAACGGTGGATTTTTTGGAGTTGCGGGGGGAACCGCAGAACCGATCGCTTTACGGACGCGATGCAGATGGAAATTGGTTTGTGCGATCGGTCAATCCTTGAAAAAGAAGTCAGTAGTCAGTAGTTATTGGTTATTGGTTATTGGTTATTGGTTATTCGTTATTGGTTATTGGTTATTGGTTATTTGTTGTCAGTTCCAATGCCCAATGCCCTGTTTGGCCAATCCCTCCGCTTCGCTTCGCCCAATGCCCTGTTTGGCCAATTCAAATTTTAGATGCCGGTGCCGTCGAAAAATTCTTGAATTGCTTTATCTTTTAACTGACAAGCGGCGGCAACAACTTCGGTTTTTTCAGCTAGGGCTACATTGTTGGTTTGGTTTAAATGTGGAAATGCTGAATAGGAATTGGGAACAGAAGTTAAGGAGACAGATGCTTGAGGAACCAAACTTTTTACTTGCTGTTCGAGGGATTCGATGCGATCGAGCAAAGAGCGAATTACCACAGCTTCCGAATCCGGCAAACTGCCGTGTTCTAGGGGATTGACGCGGACTCCCGATCGATACACGATGCGGCCGGGAATCCCTACTACCGTGCAGTCTGACGGTACATCGCGCAGGACGACGGAACCTGCGCCGATGCGAACGTTGTTGCCAATTAGCAGGTTTCCTAGTACCTTGGCCCCCGCACCGACAACTACATTTTCGCCGACGGTAGGGTGACGCTTGCCACTTTCTTTGCCTGTGCCTCCGAGGGTGACACCTTGGTAAATTAGGGCAAAATCGCCGATTATTGCTGTTTCGCCGATGACAACCCCCATACCGTGGTCGATGAAGACGCTTTTGCCGATCGTTGCACCTGGGTGAATTTCTATTCCTGTCAAAAACCGAGCAATGTGGGAAATCAAGCGGGGAATGAAGGGAAGTCCCAGTAAATAAAGCCAGTGTGCGAGGCGGTGCAGCACTAGGGCCTGAAGACCTGGGTAACAAAACAATACTTCCAGCCAGTTGCGAGCGGCTGGGTCGCGATCGAAAATTATACTGAAGTCAGCTTTAAGGGTATGAAGCACTTTCGGAGTTCCCAATTTTGGTTAAACACGCCACTTTCAATTTTACAATTTTACTCGATCGCGGAAGTTAGATCGTGTTCGGTCGATTGTCACAACATAAACGGTTCGTAGCGCGGACTTAAGTCCGCTTGTTCGGTTGCGGACTTAAGTCCGCACGCGCGATCCAATCTAATCGAACGGACATGATATTAGTGGTCGATCGGGCGATCGGGCGATTGGGAGAAAAATTTGAGGATGTAGAATATTTTAGCGTGTCCATCCCACAGCGTGGCTGCGTTCTATTCCTGTAGTGAGATTGTATAGTTAGACTTGGCTCCGGCTTCGAGAGTACCGACCCAAATCCTGTAAGATCCTGCTTGCCAGTCTGAATCTACAATGCTGGCATCTTTATTCTGACCTGTATCGTCTCCGCAGCGCACGCTGTTACCGGGGCCTTGTACGACTAAGGTTGTGTCCTTCCCTCCGCTGTTGACTTGGATTGCGAGTTTTGAAAAGTTTTGCTGCAAGATTATGATGTGGTCTGGAGTAGGAGTGGCAAAGCCCAAACATTTGTTTTTGTGGCGATCGGTGTTAGCAATGGCAGAGAGAGAGTACGATCCGCCTGTGGAACCTCTCAACATTGCTGTTGGGGAGTCAAAACCTCGCGATAAAGTTAAAGTGCCGAAGTTGGCTGTTTCTGCTAAAACTGGGAGGGCGGCGATCGCACAGGTAGCAGCTAAGAGCGCACTGTTTTTGAAATGGACTGGTAGATGGAACCACATGGCAATACTCCTGTGTCACAACTTAAAATTACAACTCAGAATATACTCGTCTGAGTCCCAAGAATCGGAACTTGGAGAGGAAGAACAATTTTTGTTTAATTGAGTGAAAAAGCTTGTGGCTTTTGTTCCTGATTTCTATCATCGGAACCCTGACCTGTGCGATCGCCCTCGATCGTGCCACTCCGAGTTCTGCCACACGCGATCGGCTCACATCCGAAATTATACGCTCTCAAGATGCTCGATGTCAGGAACTCAGGTCTAAAGACACGCTCGCTTGGTCGCGAGAAATTACTCACAAGCTATTCTGACCAGCTATAGTTTTAACTGACTACGTTATTTAGGTCACGACACCCTGTGGATGCGAAGCTAGTCCCCTGCTCTGTCGCTAGTGGTTAAACAAGTTCTAAAGTCACGCTTTACAGTGCTGCTAGCCCTGCGCAAGCCCTGATAACATTGACCGACAAGCTAACATTACCCCGTAAGGGAGGCCCAACAAAGGCAACCATTATGCGTACAGGATTGTGAAGCTTGAAATGGTAATTTTCCCATTGAGAGTACATTACAAAAGTACACCTAGCCAAGCAATCCCAAGGCGGTGATGGAAAGATTCACGGTGGTTAAAACCACCCGTGTCGTTTCCCTCTCCGAGGCTAAAGCCACTGAGTTTCCCACTTACCGAGTTTTTTTATGATAATTTTGGCTTTGCTGTTGACGATCGGTGCCCTATTGACATGGGGTTTAATAATGTTACCTGTAGAGATCTTCGGCTGGCTTCACTTTCCTAATTGGCTGAGCCTGATCTTAATTGTGCTGGCTATTTCTTGGTGCTTGGACGATTAGTCAGCAGTCATGAGTTATAAAAAAAGTTCGGCAAGCGGAAAACTCATCGGCTTTAGCCATGAGATGTAAGCGGCACGGGCGGTTTTAACCGCCGTGAATCTTTCTTGATTCTTAATATTTAAAAGGCGCCTGCTATATTAAGATATGAACAAGGAGGTGAGTGAGATTGCTAACAAACTATATTTACAAATTGCGCCCCAATCAAACGCAAGTCTTAAAGATGTCGGCTTGGGTAAATATGCTTAGAAGTCATTACAACTGGTGTCTAAATGACAGGATTACCCAATACAGCCAACAGTTTGTCCAAGGCGACTACTGCGATATTAGAACTTATGGCGAAATTTCACCGTTAACCTGTTTCGTTAGCAAAAGTGGCGCAACTGGAAATCCCTGGAAAGACTATAAGTTTGATCGAGAAGGTAAGGCTAGAAATCCCCGTAGAAGTGCGGCGGACATTCAAATTACAGCATTGCCAGAATTGAAAATTGCTAGACATTGGTATGCTCAAATAGATTCAACAGTTCTACAACAGAATGTTAAACGCTTAGACACTGCTTACAAGAATTTCTTTGAAGGCAGAGGATTTCCCAGGTTCAAAAACCGTAGCAACTTTATGTCTTTTACTTATGTGATGGGCGTAAAACTAAAGGGCAATAAAATCTATCTCCCTAAACTGGGCCAGATGCGATTTCATAACTCTCGCTCAATCCCAGATGGGTTTACCATCAAGGCTTGCACGGTTAGAAAACGTCAAAATTGTTGGTATATTTCCCTCAGAATAGAGGATAAATCTGTACCTGAATACAGCGCTAAACTCAGGCGTAATAATCCCAAAGTAATAGGGTGCGATTTAGGAATAACTAAGTTGGTTCACCTTTCTGATGGATATCAAATCGAGAATCCCAAGTTTGCAACCAACAAAAAAGCTAAGCGGACTCTGAAAATTAGACAAAGGCGAGTTAGCCGTAAGGTCAAAGGTAGCAAAAACCGCAAAAAAGCGGCTATCAGAGTTGGGCGATTTCATCAAAAGATTGGTAATAAACGCCAATCGCATCAATGGAAAGTTGCTAACAAGATTGTGTCTCGCAACGTCGATGTGATTGCCCTAGAAGATTTAAACATCTCTAGGATGATGCGCCGATGCAAGGTGACAACTGACAAAAAAGCTGGGAGGTTTCTTAGGAATGGACAATCCAGAAAAAAAGGTTTGAATCGTTCTATCTCTGATGCAGGTTGGGGTGAATTGATTTTGAAGATTGAGTATCTTGCTGTGAAGCAAGGAAAAATCACAATTAAAATCAATCCTAAACACTCTAGCCAAGAATGCAGGAATTGCGGTCATATCGACAAGTCGAATAGAGATGGTGAAAAGTTCATGTGTGTCGAATGTGGCTATCACGAACACGCTGATATTGGCGCTGCAAAAACTATTCGAGATCGAGTTTTGACAATAGTACGCGGGCCAGGACGCGAAACTTGGTGCTAGCCATCTAAACGCCCAAAAGGTATCACTGCGCTCAAAGAGCAAACGCGGTGAGTTTGGGAACCTGAGCAATCAGGATATTAAGGTTGCAAAATCTTAAGAATCTCAGTCGCTGTCTTCGCTGAGAGTGTCAATAGTGATGAGTTATTAGTCATGAGTTATTATCGATCGTTCCGCTGCGCCTAACAGTGAAAGCCGATCGCCCCGGTCTGATGCTGTATACTGCAAACTTGAGAATCAGAAATCTAAGATCTAGGATTTGACATCTACCTATAGAATGATGCAACGACAAATTTATTCGCTCTCAGAATTTCGCTCTTCAGACAAAACTCTGGGGGAAACTCCTAAGAAACAGTCGCGTCCGATACATCGGGCGATCGTATTAATGCTGGTGGCAACCGGTTTGCTGGGCCTGCACGCTAGTCGGCTGGTGGAATTGCAACTGGTACAAGGTAAGCAAAACCGGGAACGGGCCGAAAACAATCGGGTTCGCCTAGTGCCAATGCCGGCAAATCGCGGACATATTGTCGATCGCAAAGGCAAGCTGCTAGCGGGAAACAATTTAGCTCGATCGGTCTATTTGTGGCC
This sequence comes from Microcoleus sp. A6-C6, assembly GCF_036705955.1. Classification (NCBI taxonomy): domain Bacteria; kingdom Bacillati; phylum Cyanobacteriota; class Cyanophyceae; order Oscillatoriales; family Microcoleaceae; genus Microcoleus; species Microcoleus sp. A6-C6. Next base: position 7,652 of record NZ_JAUBVR010000052.1, read on the forward strand.
GAAAGAACAAACGCCGGAACAGTGGAAAGTGACAGCAGACAAGTTGAGTCCGCTGCTGAAAATCCCGGCTAAAGAAATATTAGAGAAATTAAAAAAGGTCGATCCTCTATCCTACAGACCCGTGCGGATCAAGCAAGCGATGCCGCCAGAGGTGTTTGTACCGCTAGCAGAACAGGTGGGACAAATGCGGGGAGTGGAAGTGCGGCCCGAAGCAAACCGCTACTATCCCGAAGGCAGTTTGGCGGCTCATGTTTTGGGATATATTGGCGAAGCTACCGCAGAAGATTTGAAAGCTCACCCGGAATATCCGATGGGGATGATTGTCGGTCAGATGGGCATAGAAGCGAGTTCTAACAAGGAGATTGCGGGAGTTTGGGGCGATCGGCTGATCGAGGTAAATGCCCAAAATCAAGAATTGCGGCTCATGGGAGAAACACCCCCGAAACCGGGCGAGGCAGTGCAGCTAACCATCGACTTGTCCATGCAAAAAGCAGCGGAAACAGCCCTGGGGAACCGCCGGGGAGCAGTCGTCGCCCTGGATGTCAAAACCGGCGCGGTATTAGTTCTCGCCAGCCACCCGACTTTTGACCCCAATCTGTTTACGCGAAAAATCACTAAGGATGACTGGGCAACTCTTCAAGACCAGGAAGATCCATTTTTGAATCGGGCGATGCAAGGCTATCCCCCAGGCAGCACTTTTAAAATTGTGACTTCTGTCGCCGGTATCGAGTCAGGCAAGTTTTCGCCAGACTCAATTTTGGGTACTTCGTCTTACATTACTGTGGGCGGAATTAATTTTAATGAACACAGCGGCGGTTACGGCGACATCGGCTTTCGGGATGCTTTGGCTTTCAGCAGCAATACGTTTTTTTATCAAGTGGGGATGAGTACCGGGCCAGAGGAAATTTCTAAGTGGGGACACCGCTTGGGAATTGGCAAGGATACGAATTTGAATCTTTTGGGGCTAGGCGGGGGCAGTCACGGTCAAATTCCGACACCGGCCGAGAAGGAGAAAATATATAAAGAACCTTGGTATGAGGGCGATACGGTAACAATGTCGATCGGTCAGGGGTTGGTGTTGGTGACTCCTTTGGAGGAGGCGGTAATGGTGAGTTCGATCGCTAACGGCGGCTATCGAGTCAAGCCCCATCTTTTGACTTCTATGACTGGCACTCCAGAGACTCAACGGGTAAAGATCGGGATCAAACCTTCGACAGTTCAGGTGGTTAAGGAAGGATTGATCGCAGTAGTTTCCGAGGGTACGGGACAGGGACTCAATGACGGTTCGATTCCGCTGACGGCGGGCAAAACAGGGACTTCGGAGGTCATCGGACAGGAGGATCACTCGCTATATGTGGCATTCGGGCCTGCTGAAAAGCCAGAAATTGCGATCGCCGTGATTGTGGAAAATGCCGGTTTTGGTGCTGTTGCCGCGGCCCCGATCGCCAAAGAGGTATTTCAAGCTTATTTTGGCAAACCAAAAACACCAGTCAACCCAATAGTAGTAAACCCTGAGTAGTAATTAGTCAGTTGTCATTGGGTATTGGGCATTGGGCATTGGGCATTGGGCATTGGGCATTGGGCATTAGTTGACAAGTAGAGTAAGGTGCAATACCTCTCGGTTAAGCACAAAATTGTAGGATTTAATCTCCTGAAATGCTTGTAAACTCGTTAAGGATTGTTAACCAAAGTTCCTTAACCGAGAGGTATTGGAGTAAGGTGGACTCACGACCTGAGAAACCGGGTTTCTTTCAATATTGATCGTTTCTGTTACGAAAACTCGTAGAAACCCGGTTTCTTACTCACGCGCGCCAACCTGAGAAACCGGGTTTCTTTTAATATTTATCGTCACTCAACCCAAAACTCGTAGGAACCCGGTTTCTTACTCACGCGCACCTGAGAAACCGGGTTTCTTTCAATATTTATCGTCACTCAACCCAAAACTCGTAGAAACCCGGTTTCTTAGCGTGATAGGCGCGTCCGTTACTAATGACTAATGACTAATAACTAATGACTAATGACTAATGACTAATGACTAATGACTAATGACTAATGACTAATTCAGCCGCATAAATATGGTGGCTTTGCGAATTCCTGTGATTTCTCCCGTACTGGTGACGGTGAGCGATCGCAAGTGGTCGAAAAATGGTCTCGCGGAAAGTTCAATTAACCTCAACAGCGGGATTTGTTTTTCCCAAATTGCTCTGCTGGAGGGCCAGTCTAAATAAAAATAGCCGTCGTTAGATGGCGGTAGCGGTTCGATGCTGGTTTGAAAATCAAGATTGGCAACTAAAGAGCCTGTTTCGGCTGCTTTGAGCGCTGCATCCATTGCTTCTACTGAAGTAGTGAAAATTTCGTATTTACCGACTGTGGCTCGAACTCCTTTTGCCTCGGTTTCGATCGCACTTTTTGTTTTATTTTTTTGATCATAATTCTGGCTCGTTGTCAACTGCGTCCAAGCGGTAATTTTTTGGTTTCTGAGAGTAAAGTTGCCGATGCTGTATTCTTTGCTGCGGGCAATGTCATCAAGTTTGTCGATCGCCTTTTGAGCATCCGCAGATTTTTCCGCAGCAAAAATCCAGTCGGGAGTGTTTGACGAACTTGGAACCACTGCTAAAGCGTATTCTCCTTGTACCCAGTTAAATATATCTTGCGGCAAATTGACGCCCCAATTTTGCTGAATATCTCCGATCGTGCGATCGACTAATTTTGAGACTTCTGCGTTGGCGGACACCGCCGATGACAAATCAGTCCAAAAATTCCTTAAATCGGTGCTAGCGACGGCGAAAGGACTGGCTGAGGGTATGTACTGCAAGGCTTGGACTGGTGCGGAGAGTGTGGGAACGGCTGTGTTGTCTCGCGATGTCACCAAAGCAGTTTGGGCCAGCAATCCGCGTCGGTTGACTCCGACAGCAACTGCGAGGGAATTGGGAGAAACTTGGGAATTTTGTTCGGTGGCTGACTGCGGAAAATTGACAAAAGCTAAAGCTATTCTGCCTTGAGTTAGCTGCTGCACAGCTTTTTGATATTCGGGGGTATTTTTAAGATTTAGGTTGGCTGTTTCAACGTTATTAATTGCATCTCGCAGCACGTTCGGACTGTTGGCAAATAAAACAAAACTACTGTTATTTCCAGAATCAGAAGTGCCGCCGATTGCCGCAGTTGCAAAGCTGGGTGGCAAAGTTGAATTCGGCAGAGAAAGCGGGTTGAAAGGCGAAATTGGATCAGTTTTTTTCTTTGCTATTGGTGATTCTTTATAATATATTTTTACGCCTTTATATAGTTCCGACTGCACTGTTTTCTCCTTACGAGATTCTTTTTGCCAGTAGGAAGTGAGAAATTGTTGGCTGCGATCGGCATTTTGGGAGGAAACTGCCAGCAGAAACCCGGTTTGTTGGCCGTTGTTGCGATCGCGATCGTCAAAATCGGGATTGGTTACGGCGAGGGTAATTTCGTCACCGATCCAAGGTTGGATATCGCGACTGTAATCCAGGCCTGTATTGGCGAGGAGGCTTTTTTTGATTTGCTCGAATTCAGCGTGCGATCGGCTTCTTTCTTCGGGAGAGGCAAAGATTTGCCGCAATGCTTCAAGGCGATCGGGATTTACCAGCATAGAAGCTAACAAAGGCGCTTGTTTCGAGACAAACACAGCCGCAGCCGGAGTAGTTGTCGGCCCACCGGCGAGCAAATTTAGGGGAGTTTTGGTTGTCAGCCAGTAAAAACCGCCGGCACTCAAGGCTAAGAGTGCCAAAACGCCAGCAATGAGGAAAGAAAAGAACGATCGCAGCTTCATACAACAAGGACTAATGATCACAGTCTATTATTAACTACAATAACGCATCACCGTAGCTATTGACATATACAAAATTTAGGGGCGGTGTCTGTTAAAAACCGCCCCAATATTGACAGGCGATCGCCCGTCAGTTTATTTTGTTTCTAAGTCGATGGTTGTATCAATCTTTCTGTCAGTTCTTCAATCGACAATTGAGGTAATTCTACCAACAAAGATGATAGAATTTCGGGAGATAAAGCCAGCAGATTAGAGATGAGATTCACCGGGAGTTGTTCTAATTGTCCCGATTGACTGAAGGATTTTTCCAGAACTGTTTGTGCCAGCAAGCTTTGCACTTGTTGGCGTTCATTTTGTCCCGCAGGCAAATTAGATAACTGCACTAGCAACACAGTAAATTCGGCAACAGGTAAAGCCGATATCAACGGGATGAATGCGAGAGTTAGCGGGTCTGATTCTCCAAATCTGACCTGCAATAAGCTCTCCAAAATCATCCGCTGTCCTTCTTCCTGACCTTGTTGTTTGGCTGCTTCTAAATGTTGTTGAAAAAGAGGTGCGATCGCCATAACTAACTCCTGATCTTCATCATCCCCTGCGGGAATAGGTGGTGTATTCGCTTGCAAATTTGCTTGCAAGATGTACAATAATTCTAGCGCGTTAGTTCGGAGTGGATTATCCACAGGCAATGCACTTAATTCTGTGATCGCCTGTTCCTGTACCCGTCCGCGGCCCAACATCCGCAACCACATAGTTTCTGGGACTCTGGGTAGCTGGTGAATGGCGATTAGTCCAACTCTCCAAACCTCAGTTAAAAAATAAACTCCTTTCCCCCAGCCCTCAGACTCTTCGGGAACCCGAAAACCAAAACTGTCGAGTAAAAGTTCCGAAGTAGTGGGAGTTAAAATCCACAACCTCGGCAATTGTCTTTCTTCTAAACGCTGGTCTTCTCGATTAGTCTGCCGCCCCAGTTTCGCCCTACTATTTAATAATTTTACTACACAACTGAAGATTCCTTCATTATTAACCGGATTGCGAAACGGCTCAATCACAGCTACAGTAGCAGCCATTTTACCTAATAAACCTAAACTTTGGAGATATTCGCCCTCAAAAGAAGTTGGTTGAAACCAGACATCAATTTCTCTGACTTCAGCGGTGACATCTTTGCTAGTTTCTACTTCTCCGAGAGGCGACAATAACTCTTGAAGGTATTCTTTAGCAAACTGATCGTGGGGAAACTTAGTCATAAAGTAAATTTTTTGCACTCTCATGCTATTTTATCAGAAAAGATGCAGACGGCGGTTTCAATCGCCCAGTTTTCTTAAAATCTATCTGCGTTAATCTGCGTTAATCTGCCTGAAATCTGCGGTTTCTGTATCAATCAAAAAATTATGCAAAAAGTCGATTTTGCAGTCTACCAAAGCAAACCTCGCGCATCGGAAAAATCTGCATCGAGAACCGCCCCCGGATCGAATACAGCATCAGTCAAATCAGCTTTTCTAAACGACGTTACCGATAATTTTTCGATTTCTTCAACAGCGATAAAAAAGCCGATCGCAGTTAACCCCAAAATAACCCCAGAAACCAAAAATAAACCAATTCCCCTGAGAGTATCCCCGCCCAAAAATGTCACAATACCGTTAGCGCCGATCGCAGCAGCAGCCCCAGCCACAGCCCCAGCCACAATTCCCGCCTCGCCCCGAGTCGCAGCAATCGCCGTCGCAGCAGTCCCAGCAACCGCCACAGCCCCCGCATCCGCCCCGCCAATCAGTCCAATCAAGGCCCCAGCCGTCGTCACAGTCACCGCAGTCACCCCAGCCCTAGCAATCAATTTTTTGATCCGGCGGCGGCTTTGTCCGGTTCTGACACCCTGAAAATTTGCCCCCCTCAAAATCGCCCCGGTGAAATTGCAGCCTCGAATGTCGCAACCGCTGAAGTTCGCCCCAGACAAGTCAAGCCCTTTAAATGAACGGTTCCGCAAGTTTTGGTTGGCAAAATTGAGATTTTGAGTCATAAGGAAGAAGGAAGAGGGAAGAAGGAAGAAGGAAGAGGGAAGAAGGAAGAGGGAAGAGGGAAGAGGGAATCTTCGACAAGGGTTTGAGGAATTAAGAACATTTTAACTGTCGGGGGCGGTTGCTTTAGCAGAAAACAAGATATATGTCAATTATTATCGGATATTTGGTAAGTTCTCAATTTCCCTGTATAATCGATCGCGTGCTAGGAGCTAATCGGAACCACAAACAAAACTGGTACTACCTTCAATCCATGCTGGAACTTAAAATCTGAACAATCTTACAAGCAAACTCCCCCTCCTAGAAATTAGCATTAACAGTCCTGGCCACACGGGCGCTCAGAAACCGGGTTTTTTGCGAGAATACTTCGTTATAACCCGCAGATAAAATAAAAACCCCGGTTTCTTTGGCCTTAATACCTAAGTCCTGATTTAAAGAATCCCTAATTGGGATGTAAAATCTACAAAACGATCGCAATTATTATGTCAAACCTCCCATTTTCTCCCGAACAAATTGCCGCCGAAAGACTCAAACCCGAAGAATACGAAGAAATCGTTCAGCGTCTCGGCCGCCATCCCAATAAGGCTGAATTGGGAATGTTCGGCGTGATGTGGAGCGAACACTGCTGCTACAAAAATTCGCGGCCGCTATTAAAACAGTTTCCCACAGAGGGCGATCGCATTCTGGTCGGGCCCGGAGAAAATGCCGGAGTCATAGACTTGGGAGACGGCTTACAACTGGCCTTCAAAATTGAATCCCACAATCACCCGTCAGCAGTCGAACCCTTCCAAGGCGCAGCAACAGGAGTCGGCGGCATTCTCCGCGATATCTTCACAATGGGTGCTCGCCCGATCGCACTTTTAAACTCTCTACGTTTCGGCAACTTAGATGATAGCAAAACTCAGAGATTATTCAAAGGCGTAGTATCGGGAATCAGTCACTACGGAAACTGCATCGGCGTACCCACAGTGGGCGGCGAAGTTTACTTTGATGCAGCTTATTCTGGCAACCCCTTAGTTAACGTCATGGCTTTGGGTTTAATGGAAACCCAAGAAATCGTTAAATCCGGGGCATCGGGAATCGGAAATCCCGTACTTTATGTCGGTTCAACTACTGGCAGAGATGGCATGGGAGGAGCGAGTTTTGCTAGTGCAGAATTGACCGACAAATCAATGGATGACCGCCCAGCAGTCCAAGTAGGAGATCCGTTTTTAGAGAAATCCTTAATTGAAGCTTGTTTAGAAGCATTCAAAACTGGTGCAGTCGTCGCCGCCCAAGATATGGGCGCGGCCGGAATTACCTGCTCGACATCAGAAATGGCAGCTAAAGGTGGTGTCGGTATTGAATTCGATTTAGATAAAGTTCCGGTTCGAGAAAGCGGTATGGTTCCCTACGAATACTTGCTTTCGGAATCTCAAGAACGGATGCTGTTTGTGGCAGAGAAAGGACGGGAACAGGAATTAATCGATATTTTCCATCGTTGGGGATTGCACGCCGTAGTCGCGGGCACAGTCATCGCAGAGCCGATCGTCCGAATTCTCTTTAAAGGCGAAATCGCGGCCGAAATTACCGCGACTGCTTTGGCAGATAACACGCCAATTTATCACCGAGAATTGTTGACAGAACCGCCAGAATATGCTATAAAAGCATGGGAATGGACGGCGGATAAGTTGCCGGAATGCACCGCAGCCGGCATCGAAGTTCAGGGTAATTTCCAAACTTGGAATCAGGTTTTGCTGACACTTTTGGATACTCCCACCATCGCTTCTAAACGCTGGGTTTATCGCCAATATGACCATCAAGTGCAAAACAATACTGTTGTTTTACCGGGAGGCGCGGATGCTGCGGTGATCAGATTGCGTCCGCTAGAACCTTGCCAATCTTCCCTTGCTAACGGGCTAGAAGTACACCCCCTTGCTAAGGGGGATCTACAGAGAGAAAATGCTGTTTCTCTAGCTTCCGAAAGCAAACAGGAAGAAGAGGTAATTCCTCTATTTACAAAGGCACAAGGTAGGGAAACTCCAAAAGTTTATCCCCCCCTTAGCAAGAAGGAAGAGCCCCTGGGGATGATTCCTGGAGTTGCTGCAACTGTTGATTGCAATTCTCGTTATGTTTATCTCGATCCTTATGAAGGTGCAAAAGCAGTCGTAGCGGAAGCAGCGAGAAATTTAAGTTGTGTGGGTGCTGAACCTTTAGCTGTTACTGATAATCTCAATTTTGGTAGTCCCGAAAAACCTGTAGGATATTGGCAGTTAGCCTCAGCTTGTCGCGGGATTGCTGATGCTTGTCGGGAGTTGGGAACGCCTGTGACTGGCGGCAATGTTTCTCTTTACAATGAAACGGTTGATGCTGAGGGAAATCCTCAACCAATTTATCCGACTCCGGTAATCGGAATGGTGGGGTTAATTCCAGATTTGAAGAAGATTTGCGGCCAAGCTTGGCTAAAGAAAGGTGATTTAATTTATGTGCTGGGAATGGGGGAATCATCCCAAAACTCAGAACTTTCATCTGAAAGCCCAAAAATCGAAACTTCTCCTACTTTGGGAGGTTCGGAATATTTAGCGGCAATTCACGGGATTGTAGCTGGGAAACCGCCAAGGATAGATTTTGAGTTAGAAAGAAAAGTGCAATCGGTTTGTCGCGATGGAATCCGCAGCGGTTGGGTAGGTTCTGCCCATGATTGTGCGGAAGGTGGAATTGCGATCGCCCTCGCGGAATGCTGTATTTCTGCTAAAATGGGTGCAGAAATCAATCTCAGTTTCAATTCGGCAAATGTCGGCCGCTGGGATGAAATTTTATTTGGTGAAATGGGCAACTGCATTATAGTTTCAGTGGCGCCGAAAAATCAAGGAATTTGGGAGTCTTACCTGGAAGAACATTTGACCAAAATGTGGCAGAAAATTGGTTTAGTTTGCTGTGCTGAATCACCTTTGCGGGTTGTGAGTGCTGACAATCAAGTGTTAATTGAGGTTAGCATGAATGATATGCGCGATCGGTTCTATAATGCGATCGAGCGTAGGATTGGATCTGTCTAATCGCAGTCCATACACACGGCGTTTGAAACCGCCTCTACACAGAAAAACCCGGCGGTTTTAACCGCTTCTACACAGACGAAACCCACTCCAAGCGGGTTGAATTTCTTGAGTCCGCAAAGGCGGACTTTGTTTGTGTAGAAGCAATTTCAAGAGACTGTTGGCGAATTTAAAAAGAATTTTACCCTCACCCCTAAAAATAGTGGTTCGGGACTAAATATTTAATTAACCATATAGCTATTAAGTAGCCAGAGCGAACCCCACTGCTGCATTCCAGATGTGAGCGGTAACACCCTTGCCGACTTCGCCAACAGTATTTTTCAATCGCCGAATCCCTCGCCCGCCGTTAATCAAGGTTAATATATGATTTGAGGGCGATCGATACTACAATGCCATTAAACGCCGCATCACTTCTGTCAGAAATGCTACACGAGTTGGAAATAATGACAGATCCGTGGCAAGATTAAGGGAATGTTAAGTTATGCGACGCTTTCGCAAACAAGATTTCCCGCTGAAACTGTCCCCCTAACCCACCTTCCCCATTAGGAACCCACCCATCTATGATTCCCAACCATTCCTTCGAGGCTGACGAGCATTCTAGCAAACCCGACAAGCCCGAGGAAGCTTGCGGCGTTTTCGGTATCTACGCACCGGGTGAAGATGTCGCCAAGTTGACCTACTTCGGCTTGTATGCTTTGCAGCACCGAGGTCAGGAATCCGCCGGAATTGCTACTTTTGATGGTGAAACAGTCCACCTGCACAAGGATATGGGACTGGTTTCGCAGGTCTTCAACGAATCGAGTTTAGGTCACTTACCCGGTAACTTAGCCGTAGGACACACTCGCTACTCTACTACCGGCTCGTCGCGGGTGATCAACGCTCAACCTGTGGTCGTCGAAACTCGTCTGGGAAGTCTCGCATTAGCACATAACGGGAATCTTGTCAATACTAAAGAATTGCGGGAAGAGTTGCTGTCTCGCAACTGCGAGTTTGTCAGCACGACGGATTCAGAGGCGATCGCAGTGGCGATCGGTTCGGAGGTAGACAAGGGCAAAGATTGGCTGGAAGCTGCGATCAGTGCCTTTGGTATGTGCCAAGGAGCCTTTAGTTTGACGATCGCCACCCCGAAAGGCGTGATGGGAGTCCGCGATCCGTATGGCGTCCGCCCGCTGGTAATTGGCAGGCTCCCCACAACTCCGGTACGCTACGTTTTAGCCTCGGAAACTTGCGGCTTGGATATTATCGGTGCTGAATTTTTGCGGGATGTAGAACCGGGGGAATTGGTTTGGATTACAGAGGAAGGTATGGCTTCTTTCCACTGGAGCCAGCAGCAAAAACGCAAACTTTGCGTCTTTGAAATGATCTATTTTGCTCGACCCGATAGCATTATGCGAGGTGAAAATTTGTACACCTATCGGTTGCGACTAGGGCGTTTGTTGGCAACAGAATCTCCGACTGAGGCTGATATAGTCATTGGTGTTCCCGATTCTGGCATCCCAGCGGCGATCGGCTTTTCTCAAGCTTCCGGCATTCCATACGCCGAAGGATTGATTAAAAATCGCTACGTCGGACGCACTTTTATTCAACCGACTCAGACGATGCGCGAGTCAGGAATTCGCATGAAACTCAACCCTCTCAGAGATGTGTTGGAAGGAAAGCGGGTAATTATTATCGACGATTCGATCGTGCGCGGCACTACCAGCCGTAAAATTGTCAAAGCCTTGCGGGATGCCGGCGCAACCGAAGTTCACATGAGGATTTCCTCACCGCCGGTGACTCATCCTTGTTTCTACGGGATCGATACCGACAATCAAGATCAGTTGATTGCTGCTACCAAGTCTGTCGCCGAAATCGGCGATCAAATTGGGGTGGATTCCTTGGCTTTCTTGAGCAGGGAAGGAATGCTGAGTGCTACTAATGAAGACACGAAAAGTTTTTGTTCGGCGTGTTTTACCGGCGATTATCCGATCGAGATTCCGGCTATGGTAAAACGGGCGAAGCTCATATTAGAAAAGGCTACCACCTAGAAAATCCCAAAGTGAAAAGCGATCGCAGTTACTTTCTGCGATTTATGAATTTTCTAATTTTTCTGGTAACTCGTTGCCAGAATGTGTGTAGAAATGTTACATTAAACTTAGCTTTAGCAATTATTGTAGAATTAGTGAATTGTAGCGAGCTGTGGGTTGGGTAGAACTTGTGTGAAACCAAACACTCCGATGCTGTGAGGTTTCGTTCCACAGACCAAGCCTACACTCTCGTTCACAAATCCTACTCTAAGCGTTATATGCCACCTGCGAACTGGAGGTAATTCCTCCAGAAGTGTGATCTCAAGTATTGAAGTCGCATTTCGCACTAACAACGGACACATGAGATTTTTTTAGATAACAGGGTCGATCGCGCTAATTTTCCCACACAAGTATTCCCCAAGCCAACTTGCTTGAGAATCGAGGACGGGCTATTCATGCGAACTAAAGAACTTTAGAAACCCTTGCAGAGTAAAAAATATGGCTCCTTGCGGGCTGAAAGTGACTGTTAAAAGGCGGAATGTGGTTTCTCAAGTCAGCTTAAATCGGAAACTTCGTGCAATCAAATACTGTTCTCAATCAGCCGAGCAATCTAGGCTCATCATCTCGTACAAAAGAGTTACCTTTTACTCTTCAAGATGTCAAAGCAGCCATTCCAGCCCATTGTTTTGAACCCTCGGTTTCGAGATCTCTAGCTTATTTCTTTTTGGATCTGGGGATTATCGCAGGTTTATATGCGATCGCCTACACCTTAGATTCCTGGTTCTTTTACCCAATCTTTTGGTTCATGCAGGGAACCATGTTTTGGGCATTGTTTGTAGTCGGCCACGACTGCGGGCACGGTTCCTTCTCCAAGAGCAAATGGCTCAACAACCTGATCGGACACCTCTCCCACGCTCCAATTCTCGTACCCTTCCACGGTTGGCGGATCAGCCACAGAACCCACCACGCGAATACAGGCAGCTTGGATAACGATGAAAGCTGGTATCCAGTGTCGGAGAGCAAATACAATCAAATGCCTTGGTACGAAAAGCTGGGACGCTTTTATTTGATGTTATTTGCCTATCCAATTTATCTGTTTCGGCGATCGCCCGATAAGGAAGGTTCTCACTTCATGCCCGGTAGCTCGATTTTCCGTCCTTCCGAAAAGTGGGACGTGTTGACAAGTTCCGCATCCTTAGTTTTGATGGTAGCCTTTTTAGGCGCGCTAACCTATCAATTTGGTTGGCTGTTTTTACTCAAGTTCTACTTAGTTCCCTATGTAGTATTCGTGATTTGGCTGGATTTGGTAACATTCCTGCACCACACAGAAGCGGATATTCCTTGGTATCGCGGTAAAGATTGGTATTTCTTGAAAGGTGCGCTATCTACGATCGATCGCGATTATGGAATCATCAATTCCATCCATCACGACATCGGGACTCACGTAGCCCACCACATTTTCTCGACGATGCCGCACTATCACTTGAAGGAAGCAACGGAAGCAATTAAACCACTGTTGGGCGATTATTATCGCAAGTCAACCGATCCAATTTGGAAGAGCTTTATTCGCTCTTACTGGGATTGTCATTTTGTCTCCGATACAGGCTCTGGGGTTTACTACGAATCGCGTAACACTCGGCGATCTGCTGAAGTTAAGTAACTTCTAATCAACAATAGAATACCTAAAAACCCGGCTTCTTAAAGAAACCGGGTTTTTCATTATTTTTCATTTTCGTGCGCCCTAAAATTCAATTTTACAAATTACCTTTAAGCCCGATCGCAGTTACAATCGTCCACGCATCCACCAACAGCAGCAGCAGCGTACATCCCAGCAAAATCAGATACATCCAAGGCTGCGACAAAGGGCGAACATCCCTAGTATCAATACCCGTTTTCGCTTCCACCAAACGCACTAATTTAGCAAATCCAGCCACCCGCATCGGCAACAAATAACCTTCACCCGCATGACTCAGAAAATAGTAAACTAAACCTCCTTGACCGGTCGATCGAGGTTTGAGAGCTTTTACCTCAGTCCAAGGAAGCGACCAACCCTTGCGAAACACGCGCGGAAACCACTTCGGATAGGTAACTTCAATCCCCTCCTCGCTGAGAATTACCCTTTCGCTGAGCACGCCGTAGAGGCCCGCTGCGCCGACAACAATCGCCACCCAGAGTGCAGCGGGCGGAACCGGTGCTTTCGTGACTTCCGACAAAAACGGTAACGGAATACTCAGGGCGACGTACAGGCTCAACAGCGTGATTCTAATCAGGGGAGAAAGCCGGAATACTGCCGGCTCAAATACTGGGGCGGAAGATGGGGAAAGTGCGGGCTCTGCTGACATGGCTGAAATTAGAAAAGCTGTTTAATGATATTTTTGCACAGTTGTCCGGCCTGCGAACAAAACTCAGGCAAATATCAAAAACAGGACAATATTTGCGATTTTGAGTTTCGATTTAAAATTCAATTCAGAAACTTTGATTCTTAAGTATTGACTTTTTACCAGAAAGAATTGGTTTAAAGCCGGAACCCTTGTCGGGAAAAATTAAAATCAGACTATTCATTACTCCAATCCTCTTCCTTCCAGGTAGAGGTCGCCCTCATCCCTTCGACTTCGCTGACTGACAAGCTGTCAACAGTCAACTGTCAACCGTCAACTGAATGAACGCTTTGCAGAAGTTGGAATTTTGAGCGCAGAGTTATCAATTCACTGACAATTTATAACTCAAAACTCACAACTCCAATTAATCGACGGCTGTTAGCGCGGGTACTGTCAAAGGTTCTGAGATTTCTCGCGATTTGGGGCGGGCAGCAATTACTGTGCGATCGCCCGCCGCTTCATCTCGGGAGCTGCTAGAATTGATGGCAGAATAGGGGTTTTCGTTAATCTGCAAGCGATCGCAAGGAATTTTATCCGACAAAATTGCACTGGCCATCATCCCGGTGTGAATTTCCAATGCTGCGGCCCGCATCGCTTCAAACACTAAACGCTGTCCGGGAAATACCACTCGTTCAAAATACCAGTTAGGAATGTTGCAGATGCGAGCAATCTGAATCTGACTGGTGGCGTTGACGTAGCAGCAAAGAATCTTGCTGTCGGCGTTTGAGGGTACTGGGTCAAGAATTTGAGCCATAATTGCTAAGGGAGCCTTGCCTAAAAGTTTTAGTTATCTTCTCAGGCTAACATCTTGCGATCCCGGCCTACTGTAAAGCCGACTACCAACCCATACTATTTGAGATTTGAGTTTTGAGCTTTTGGATATTAGATCCCACATTTCGCACTTCAAAATGTAATATGTAATTATTACACCTGTTTGGTAGTTTTGCAAACACAAAAACATATAAAACTAAGTATTTATACGCAAATATAACAAATAAAACGTCAAATAACTCAGAATTTCCGTATTACTTGGTATACTACAAATTGACGTGCGGAATGTGGGTTAGATCACTTGCTGGATCAGGATTTGGAGCTTGCCTCTAGTTGTATTATTTGTTTAAAATAGGATCAAAAATATACCGCCTGACCGATCGCACCTCAAATTCAATCTAGCCAGATAAATATCCGATTTTAGACTCCCATCTGCGATTTTCGGTCAAAATATGCTGTATTTGCTCAAAGATTACCTTGGTTCTGCTAATTTCGCCGATCGCCACCAACAAACTCAACCTTAAGCTGCTGAGCAAAATTCCAGAATATTTAATCTGAAATTGCGAAAATTAGAGAGATTGTAAAGTTATATTAAAAGAATATAAACATAGTTGAAAAAGTTCCAGTTTAGGATATAGCAATCATGGAAAACCGAGAAAACCGAGTCCTGTACGTTCGCCTCCCTTGCAATCCCATTTTCCCGATCGGAGTTGTCTACCTTTCCGATCACGTGCACAAGCTATTTCCCGATGTCCAACAGCGGATTTTCGACTTAGGCGCGGTGCCGCCGCTGGATTACGCTAAAGGTTTGGATGCGATCGTCGATGAATTTCAGCCAACGCTGCTAGTTTTCTCTTGGCGGGACATTCAAATTTACGCCCCCGTCGGAGGTAGAGGCGGGAATCCGCTGCAAAATGCCTTCGAGTTTTACTACGCCAAAAATCTGCTGACTAAGTTGCGGGGAGCACTCGGAGGATTGCGTTTGGCCACGTCCTACTACACCGAACTCTCGCGCAATCTGGGACTGGTTAAGCGCGGATTGAAGCAGGCCCGGAAATACCGCCCCGAAGCCCGCGCAGTGGTCGGTGGCGGTGCTGTGAGCGTGTTTTACGAGCAGTTGGGACGCAGTTTGCCGACGGGCACTGTGGTTTCGGTGGGCGAGGGCGAGGCTTTGCTGGAGAAGTTGATTAAGGGCGAAGATTTGGCGCAGGAAAGGTGTTATGTAGTTGGCGAAACTGTACCGCGCGATCGACTAATTCACGAAAAGCCAGCCAACATCGAGAAAACCGCCTGCGATTACAACTACATCGAAACCATTTGGCCGGAATTTTCCTATTATCTACAGGATATGGACTTCTACGTCGGAGTCCAAACCAAGCGCGGCTGTCCCCACAATTGCTGTTACTGCATTTATACGGTGATTGAAGGAAAACAAGTGCGGATCAATCCGGCGGATGAGGTGGTGGCGGAGATGCGGCAATTGTACGATCGAGGTATCCGCAATTTCTGGTTTACCGACGCCCAATTTATCCCGGCGCGCAAATTCATCGATGATGCGATCGAATTATTGCAAAAAATCATCGCCTCCGGGATGACAGACATCCATTGGGCTGCTTACATCCGTGCGGACAATCTCACACCCGAATTGTGCGATTTGATGGTAAAAACGGGCATGAACTACTTTGAAATCGGCATCACCAGCGGTTCCCAGGAACTGGTTAGGAAAATGCGAATGGGCTACAATTTGCGAGTAGTTTTGGAAAATTGCCGCGATTTAAAAGCAGCCGGTTACAACGATTTAGTTTCTGTGAATTACTCATTTAACGTAATTGACGAAACCTTTGAAACCATCCGGCAAACTATTGCCTATCACCGAGAATTAGAGCGGATTTTCGGAGTCGATAAAGTAGAACCAGCGATTTTCTTTATCGGTTTGCAGCCCCACACTATTTTAGAAGAATACGCCTTCAAAAAGGACATTCTAAAACCTGGTTACGATCCAATGAGTTTGATGCCTTGGACAGCGCGCAAATTGCTGTGGAATCCTGAGCCTTTGGGTTCATTTTTCGGGCAAATTTGTTTAGAAGCTTGGCAGCGAAATTCCAATGATTTCGGCCGCGAAGTGATGGCAATTTTGGAGGAAAAACTAGGCTGTGCCGATTTGGAAGCAGCTTTGACTGCACCCGTAGAAATCAAAGATAAACAGTTAGCAACAGTCAATTAACCACCAGGTTCGTAGTAAGGACTTTAGTCCTTCTTAATTAAAAGGGAAATGAGACAAAAACTGTACGATCTCTTTCCCTTTCGATGGTTCAAAAATTTAAATTTGAAAAAGTCTTGCACACAACCATCAATCTTAGCTCGAATAGATAGAGTCAAAAAAACTCTGCAAATTATCTGCCTCCATCTGTGTTAATCTGCCTAAAATCTGCGGTTGAGTCATCGATCAAAAAATGACGCAATAACTATTAAAAATCGCAGATGGAGCAAGTATCGCTTAAGATGTAATTATATAGTTAAAATTAGGAGTTACGAGATGTTTGCTAAAGACCGAGTTCAAGTAATTAAAAGATTATGTCTAGTTATGGCTGGCATTAGCGCGATTCCCTTCGGGATAGCTTCGCTTCACGGCATTTTGACTCCTCCAGCAGAAGCAACAGCACTAAATCAACCCGCATCTTCGAGTTTTCCGCCTTCAGCGCCGCTACAAATTGCTCAAGTTGACGGATGTCCCAAAGCCGAAATGGTGGAATTCTTCGCAACTGCAAACTTTTCCGTATACATTTGCAAAACCCAGGAAGGCGCTATTTTTTACCGGGGCTTCAGCAAAAGAAATGGCAGCCAAATTAATGTGATGCAAGTAACTACAGGTGACGACGGAACTTATGAAGCGACTAACGGCAATATTATCTACTCGATTAACCCCGATCGCCTGCAAGTCCGCCAGAATGGTAAGGTAATCTTGACCGAAGCTGTCATCAAGTAGGACTAACTGTTATGCGATCCGAAATCCCGATGAAATTAGGGTGCATTTTATTTTAATTAAAAATATAAAATCAGCAGAATCATATCTAGTCTCTATCTATGACTCAATACGGTTCACTTAAGACAGATCCCCCTAACCCCCCTTAAAAAGGGGGGGACAAGAACGCCCTCAAAGTCCCCCTTTTTAAGGGGGATTTAGGGGGATCTCCGGGGCCTAAATATATTAAGTGAACCGTATTGATTTATGACTGAGAATAATTGCCGCCTGTCCAAGCTTGTGATATATTAATTTTAGGGAATTTTTATTAAGGAGTTTCCCAAATTATATTATTTGCATCAATTACCCGCAATCTCTAACGGTTTGTAGTCGGGAATGCGAGTCCTCGGATGGATGCTACGAACCAATCTGATTATGGTCGTTTTCTGGGGATAGGGCTGTAAAAAAACATCTTTTTTGCGAAAATGAGATGCTCCCTAATATCTTACTAACTTTTGTTTAAATATCTTTCAATTAGGACGATCGCCACTATATCATCTACAGGTCGCGGCGGAGTCCGCATTCCCTGCGGAATCAAGCGAGAAAGTCCCGTCGGAGGGTACATTTCCCAGTAACGATCCTTCGCTTCTAAGCTGCTGAATCTCTCGTCAACCCGAATAATTTGAATCTCCGGCGACAAACTCTGCGTCAGTTTTTGTTTCCAACTCTTAGAAGTCGTTTGATCTCCGAGTACCAATAACTCGATCGCAAACTGTTCGCACAGAGATTGAATCGTAGATATAGCTGATTCTGACTGTACAACTTGATGGTAGCAAACTTTCTTATCTCTACCCATCACGGCGATGCCGCACTTGTCTTTACCCGGATCGAAACCTAAAATCATAATCAATTCCCAATTACCAACTATTTTACTTAACTTTCAAATCTGTTTGGCCTTGATTTTGTTGTCCGGTGCGAAAAACAACGACTCCGTTTGACAGAGCAACTAAATCTATTTTCAGCGGGCCGGCGATGTAGGTGACATCTGTGGCGATCGCCCGAACCTCCAGCGATTTCTCGTACTGCTGCAATCGATCGATAAAACCAGCCAAAGTTTCAATCCGATTGTCCGCAACTTGGACTGTACCGCCGACAACACCGATCAGGCGAGCGCGAAATTGACAAGCTTCGATCAATTGCAGCAACTGCACCCGCACCTGTTCGTTTGTCAAAGTCACCGGATCGACAGCAACCCCTGCAATCACATCTCCCGCCCGGAACACAACTCGATTGATTTCTGCTTCTGCAAATACCTTAATTAGCTTTTCTTCCCGCAGGTAATTAGCGCCGGCCACAATCCGCACTACGTAATTTTGACCATCTTTAATCTGACTGATTAATTGATCGATTTCTGCCTTAGTAATTTGAATAACCTGATCTCTAACCTTAGTATTTGCCGGCCGCATCAGTCCGACGGTGGTTTTATTTGCTTCTTGCAAGAGTCGATCGATCGCGCGACTTGCCGTACCGGACTCGGTAATACGAACCACGCCAGCAGCCAAAATTTGACCGCGCCTGATCGCAACTGTACCCTCGCGGATTGCCTGAAAGTCGCGTTCCAAAACTTGCACTTGCTGCTGCAAGACAGTTTGCTGCTGTTCGAGTTGGGCTTGTTGCTGTGCGAGGGTTTCTAAGAGTGCTTCCCTCTCGGCAATTACTTTGTCCCTCTCGACAATTGTGCGATCGCGATCGGCGAGATTTTGCACCCGCTGGGCAATTTCCTTGTCCCGCTGGGCAATTAGTTCGTTGCGATTGACAATTTCTGTGTCGCGCTTGGCAATTGCTGCATTTCGCTTGGCAATTTCTCGATCGCGCTGGGCAATTTGAACTTTCACCTGCTCTCGCTGCTCGATTAACAGTTGGCGTTCCCCTTGCAGTTGGGCGATTTCCGATCCCAAATTCGTTTTTTGATCGGAAACTGTTTTCAATTGGTTCTCAGTGCGATCGAGCTGAGCTCTGGTAGTCGATCGAGCAGTTTCAACAAGTTTCAGTTGTTCTTCGGTGCGAGACTTAGCAGCTTCCACGCTAGCAAGCTGTTCTTCCGTGTCCGATTTAGCAGCTTCTACCTGAATTAACTGCTCTTGGGTTTTAGACTTGGCTGCTTGCACGCTGTTGAGCTGGGCCCGCAGCGAGTTTAATTTTTTTTCTGTCCGGGCTTGCTCAGCATTAGCAGTTTGGAGCGATTGATTAATTTGCTCTAAATTGGCTTTAACTTGCGCTTGAGCGGCTCTGGCTCCATCTAATTCAGTTTCAACTCGATTTTTTTCTTGAGTGGTGTCTTTGAGTTCTCTGCGGGCTTGGTTGAGCCTTTTTTGAATCTCGTCTATTTGAAAAACCCCGGTTCGCAGAGGCTTGCTGGTAGCAAACAAAATGGCCAGAGTAATGGCCGACAGGATGCTGCCGGCCATCACTGTCACCACAACAGCAGTGTCGCGGGGGCGAAGTTTGAACAAACTCAACCTTGCTTTGCCGACTTTCGTCCCAAGGCGATCGCTGACAGTAGCGATCACACCCCCCAACACTAAAATTACAAATACCAGGATGTATCCAGCAGTCATTCCGATTTTTTCTTATAGATTTTGGATTTTGGATTGAATCTAGAATCCAAAATCCAAAATCCCATAGTTTCTCGGCATCAAGTGAATTGCTGGCTTAAGGCTACCGGATTGTGGACTGTGATCTTTTTCTTGTGGATCGAGATCATAGTTTCTTGTCTGAGATCCCCCAGTAAACGAGTCACAGTTACCCGCGTCGAGCCGATCGCCTCAGCGATCGCCTGGTGGGACAGCTTCAAATCAATCGTAATCCCTTCCGTACCAGGCACGCCAAAATCCCGGCACAGAATCAGCAAAAAGCTGACGAGTCTCGAACCCATATCTCGGTGTGCGAGGGTTTCGATCATCATCTCCGTTTGCAAAATCCGAGAAGAAAGTCCCCGCAGCAAAACCATAGGCAATTCTGCGTCTTCCTTGAGAGCCTTCTCGACTTGTTCGATCGGCAGCGAGATCAACTCCACCGGCGTAAAGGCTACCGCGTGGTAAAATCTGTCCGATCGGTGTCCCGTAATCAGAGACAGCACCCCAAATACGCTGTTTTCCCGTAAAAGGGCGACTGTAATTTCTTCGCCTGCTTCGTACACCCTGGAGAGCTTCACAGCACCTTTAATGAGAACGTAGACGCGCTCAGCCGGGTCTCCAGGGAAAAAAATTGTCTTGCCCCGTTCAAAGTTTTCCACAATGGGTGGAAACGCCCCGCCGCTGATTTGGCGGAACACGGCTGCTAGCGGTCTATCATGTGTCACGACGAGATCCTTTGTACTAACCAATAGTTTGTAACTTCTCGATTAAGCTTATTGAGTAAATATACTGCCCTACCTCCAATGTCCAGGGATTCTGTTACTTCCCTCTAATGTTAAGGTAAGCACACGCTGTATGATTAAATCTAGCCCTTCTCTTAAGTTTTTCAATTCCCCCTCCATGTAGCTCCACAGCAAAATTAATCTCAATTGTGTCTCAATTGTGTCTCAATTGTGTCTGAATCAGTTAAATCTGAATCAGTTGTGTCTAAACTGGCGGGGTTGTCGCATACAGCCAACGAGAACGGTGCAAATTTCTTCTAGATAAACTACAGATGATAGATTTGACCGGAAAAAATGCTCTTGTTACGGGCATTGCCAACAATCGCTCGATCGCCTGGGGCATCGCTCAGCAGCTCCACAAAGCTGGGGCTAATCTCGGCATAACTTTTTTGAAGGACGAAAAAGGCAAGCACGAGCGCAAAGTCGCTGAACTCGTGGAACCGCTCAATCCCAGTCTGTATTTGCCCTGCAATGTCCAAGACGAGAGCGAAATTGAGTCTACTTTTCAAACCATCGCCGACAAATGGGGCAAGTTAGATATCCTGGTTCACTGTCTGGCTTTTGCCGGCAAGGACGAACTTTCGGGAGATTTCACCAACACCTCGCGCCAAGGTTTCTCCAATGCTTTGGATATTAGCGCTTACTCGCTGGTGCGGCTTTGTGCTGCGGCTAAACCGCTGATGGCCGAGGGCGGCAGTATTATCACGCTGACTTATTTGGGCGGCGTGCGGGTAATTCCTAATTACAATGTGATGGGCATTGCTAAGGCCGCTTTGGAAATGAATGTTCGCTATCTGGCGGCGGAACTCGGCCCCTTAAATATTCGGGTAAATGCGATTTCTTCGGGCCCGATTCGGACTTTGGCTTCGTCAGCAGTTGGCGGCATTCTGGACATGATCCACCACGTTGAGGAAGTGGCCCCGCTGCGGCGGACTGTGACTCAGCAGGAAGTGGGAAATGCTGCGGCTTTTCTGTGCAGCAATCTCTCTAGCGGGATTACGGGTCAAGTTTTGTATGTCGATGCCGGTTACGAAATCATGGGAATGTAACAGCTTGTAAACAGTTGACAGTTGACAGTTGACAGTTGTCAGTTGTCAGTTGTCAGTTGACAGTTGTCAGCGAAGTTTTTAGATAGTTAACAGTTGACAGCAAGATTTGCCAACAGTCAACTGTCAATAACTGTCTGTTGTTTGCTACAAAAGTGTTAATCCCCAATTACTAATTATCAATAACTATGAATGACAAATTGGGAATTATGGAAATAATCGATCGCCCTTCTCTACCTCTTCCTCCTCCTGCAAGTTCAGTTCAACCAGCCAGGGCCGCCTTGGTGAAGCGCACAACACTGGAAACAGATGTGACTGTCAGCCTGAATCTCGACGGTGTGGGAACTTGCAAGGCTTCAACGGGAATTCCGTTTTTAGACCATATGTTGCAGCAGATTGCTTCTCACGGATTGATTGATTTGGACGTACAGGCGATCGGCGATTTGGCGATTGACGACCACCACACCAACGAGGATGTGGGCATTACGTTAGGCCAAGCGCTAGCAAAAGCTGTCGGAGATCGATCGGGCATTTCTCGCTTCGGACACTTCATCGCCCCACTGGATGAAGCATTAATTGAAGTAGTGCTAGATTTTTCAGGACGGCCTCACTTAAGTTACAACTTGGAAATTCCCAACCAGCGAATCGGCACTTACGATAGCGAATTAGTGAGAGAGTTCTTTTCGGCGGTAGTGAACCACACTCAGATGACACTGCACGTTAGACAGTTGCAGGGTGGAAATTCTCATCACATTGTGGAAGCCGCGTTTAAAGCATTTGCACGGGCTCTGCGGATGGCGGTAGAAGTCGATCCTCGGCGCGCCAGTCGGATTCCCAGTTCTAAAGGGGTTTTGTAGTTTGGGGTTTGTAGTAGCGATCGATCAGCATTGAAACTGCATCCAAAAAAACAATCAAACAATCAATGGGGTGGGCTTCTAGCCCGCCCAAAAAGTTAAATATCAATGCAGAACCTGTACGTGTAGGGTGCGCACTGCGCACCTTACTATCTATCCAAACCTCGTCAAAAATCGGAAAGCATCGAGCACGTGACTCGCACAAACGTAGGGCGAAGTATTGTAAAAACCTTGCCAAGCCGCCGCCTTATCTTCATCGTACATATCCGCTCTTTCCGAGTGTCTTCCCAGCCAATTCAGCCGCACCGCGTGACCGACTAATACATCTAAAACAATGTATTCTTCTACTTTCAATTCGGGATTTAGCTGGGCGATCGCCGCCAACTCCATCAGCGCCTCAATATTGACTTGTCGGTATTCCGGCGCTACAATTTTGTTCAGCAAATGCTCGATTTGGAGCGCAAAATTCTTTTCTCCCGGTGTCATTTCCGCTAAAATAATATCGCTATCTAAGCGGTTGCGACGCTCTAATTTATCGCCAATAATCAAGCCTTTGCAGTGTCGCAACAATCCCCAAACACTCGGATAAAAATCCTTCGGTACGCGGTTGACTGCACCTTCCATTTGCCGCTTGCGCCGCCATCCACCCGCAGGCATTTTGGGTTCCTCAAACACTGACACGACTACCCATTCAATATCTTTTTCCGGCTGTTTGACGCGCAGGGATTCTTGCTGTTTGAGGATTTGATTCATTTCCTCGTATTCTGCCAATACTTGGCGCAGGCGATTTTTAATTTCAAAGGGACTTAGCTGCATTAAATATTCGTAAGCTTCATTTTGCGTAACTCCCAATTCGCGAGCTAATTCGCTAGTTAGCAGCAAAATAAAGTAACTCACTCTCAGAGTCAGCAACCCTTTAAATAACTGCGGTTCTGCTTTAATTAACAAGCCTAGGTAAATGAGAATTTCTTGGGTGAGAACTCGCTCGCGAACGTCTTCTCCACAGAATTCGCGAATTTTGTCCATGATTTCCGTGTAAGAACCAGGCCGCGAAATCAGCGAGTCTTCGCTGTAGGCTTTCCCCACAGCAATCTGTTTTTGCCGCACCAAAATGTCTGTTACCGCATCCGACAAGCTGATATCAACTTTGTCCAGCAATCCAGCAGCGTGGCGGACAACTGCCCATTGAATTTTTGATTGCGAACTTTCTCCAGCTTTCGTATAAACTTCGTTGAGCAAATCCACAACTTCAACAGTTGCTTCCCTACCGCCAAATCCTGTATCAAAATTTAATCCTTTGAGGCGAATCAGCGTGTGCAGCAACTCAATTTGTTCGTACAAATTCTCTGAATCTCGCAGGCTGGCGAGCAATAATTCAGGATTAGTTTCGCACTCTAATTTAAATTCTTGGGTGTGACCCAAAGGCCAAGTTTTTTCGGGATTGTAACTCAGATATGTTGGGATTTCTACTGCACCTGTCACTGGAGATTCTGTGAATTCAAAATGTTGCATGAAATCAATGCTCTCGGTACCAGCCGTCAGCATTAACTGGTTGAGATTCCCCAGTTTGACAGGCGTATTTTCCGAGTTTCCGTCGCGGAGTTGCTTCATCAATTTCAGCAGCGCTTCGCGGCCGGTTTCGAGCATTGCGTGAGTCAGCATCAGCGTTACCGTGGGTCGTCCCAACTGATACCAGTGGCGGTGAATGTGAGCTATTTCGCTTTGGATTTTAGATACTAGAAAATGGTAGTCTAGAGTTAGGTAAAATTCTTCTCTGTCCAAAAATGAGGGAAGAAATACGATCGCCTCTCCGCGAATTTTAAACACCTGGGAAGTCGTCAAACTCCGCAAACGGCGCACGGGGCGGCCAGTTAAGCCTAGTGGATCGTTGCGTCCAATCTCCGCGTAAATAGCGGATAATTCCTTAGTCTGGCGGACTTGAATTGGTGCTACTTGCTTGGGGGTTTGGGCTGCAATGCCGTTAGCAGCTAATTCTGCTTGCAAATCTTCATCTTCAGCTAACAGGGCAATTTGCACTAAAGGTTCTCTGTGCCGGCCCACTGACAAATGGCGCCCTAGCGGGTCGATATCACCAACTGCGATTAACCCTTCGTTGAGTAATTGACCAAGAAAATACAAACTTTGCGCCCAAACCAGGGGAACATTTTCATTGGGTAAGCGCTGCTGGCTGCGGGGATTTAACTTTTCTGCTTCTATATTTGCGGCGGGGACGTAGTACAATTCTGGTAGTAGTGGCGAACCAGCGCGATCGACTGCCAGAGATGCCAAACGCTGCTGGTACTCTTCAACTTGGGCTTGATTTCCCTCAAATATGCCGTCCAAGAGTAGATAAGTGAAAAATAGCGGCCATTCGCATTCTATATGATCGAACTGCTTTAATTCTGTCGGTTCATAGTGCAGGCGATCGGCATCTTCCAAAACTGTTTGGTGTCCGTCCCGCAGAAACCGTTTGCAGCCGTACTTTCCCTGCAATTTGTCGATTATTTTATTGCGAGTCCGTTCTACTAATTCTTTATCTTCCACAGCAAAAGCGGGAAAACTAATTACACTTAATAAAGCGGCATCTACTTCTTTGGAACTAGATTCGCGAGGCAAAAGTGATTCTAAAGTGATGCGACTTCTGGCAATTTCATCTGGTAAAACGTGAATTACAGAGGCTTGAGAACCGTTAACTCCGAACAAATCTAATCCATTCATTGCTTCCAGCGCTGCTTTTGCCATGCCAACGGAACTGGCATTCAATTCGGCATTGCCACGATTAATTTTATGGCCTCTTTCCCAAATTCCATAATCGGGTGTGCGATAGGCTCTACCAATATAATAAACTAAATTTTGGACGAAATTGACTTCATCTATTGTAAAAATTATGTGCAGCCCAGAAGCCGTCATTTGAGCAAGAATTAACAAGAATATAGATGTAGCATCTAACTGCAAGTGTCCCCACTGGTCATCGCCGACAACAATACTGCCAGTTTGAGTATTGTATTTAGCGTGCAAGGCATCTAGCGGCAACTGAGTATTTTTAAAGCTTTCTACTTTGCTTGATTGCTGCATCATCGCAAACAGCAAACCGCGCATCAGTTTGACTGTGCTGTGTTCGAGTTCAAATGTTCTACCGCGATCGTCATCAATTTTGCGGTAGGCTAAACCCAAGCCCCAAACTGCCAGAATGCTATACACGTTATCGCGCACCCAGGCATCGGTGTAGTCGCCGTGTGCAGTAACAGCCGTACTCGCCGGCAGCAAACCGGTAATTGGGTTCTGGCGCTTGAGGATGACGTTTTTGATTTGCTGGTAGTAATAATCTAACCTGGTTTGCCGCTGGGTTGTTGCGATCGCCATTTCGTGTTCCTTTTTTTCCTGATGCGAGCCGAATTGCGGTGAATAGACTTTTAAATATATCAGAAATTATATCACTTCTCAAGTTTTTCAAACATAACAAGGTGATTGCCATGTCTAGCCACAACAACAATAACAACAACGTTGCTTTCGTGAAAATCGTTTACTCTACAGTCAAAATTAATGGTAAAATTGAGCTAGTACCGATGGAATGGTATGCTGACGGCTCTGTCAAGAAAATTGAACGCTAACGGGCGATCACAATTTCGACCAAAACTCTAAGTCAGTGACGTACTGCGTCTCGTACAAAACCCGGTTTATCGGCCACGGAATGATGACTTAACAGACTTTTGGTGGCAAAAATCGGGTTTTTGGCGTTCCAGACTTGTGTAGGGGCGATCGCCAAACTAAACTAATTTAACTAACTAAGTATACAGAAATCCCAAAGAAAGAAATATGGATCGATCGCGCCCGCAATTTTCCGTACTGGGACTACCAGTTCACATATTAGACGATTATGCAGGTTGGCTGATAGAGCGGCTGCATCAAGGGTTAGGCAGTCACGTCGTAACGCTGAATGCTGAAATGGCAATGCAAGCCGAGCAAAACCAGGCTTTAGGCGATGTAATTCGCTCTGCGGAGCTCGTGATACCCGACGGTTCTGGAGTAGTGCTGTACTTGCGAATGCGCGGCAAACCGGCCCAGCGCTATCCAGGGATTGAACTAGCAGAATCGCTGCTGCAACTAGCTGGAAAATTGCCGGATTCGGAACCAATATTTTTCTTTGGAGGTGCCCCCGGAGTGACGGCGGCGGCTGCTGAGACTTGGCAGCAAAAAGTTAATGGATTGTCGATTTCTTCCCAACACGGCTATCTTTCGGCAGATGAAGAACAAGAATTTTGTGAAAGTCTTAAAAAGATACAGCCCAAACTGATTTTTGTGGGCTTGGGAGTGCCACGCCAAGAATTTTGGATTGCCAAACATCGGCATCTTTGTCCTCAGTCGATTTGGGTGGGAGTTGGCGGCAGTTTCGATATTTGGGCGGGAACAAAAGACCGCGCGCCGGCTTGGTTTTGCGACAATCATTTAGAATGGTTGTACCGGCTTTATCAAGAACCTTGGCGCTGGCGTAGAATGTTGGCTTTGCCACAGTTTGCATTGAAAGCTTTGGGGGATTTTCGAGGTTGAAAATTGGGGTAGTGCCCTAAAGGTAAGGATGGTTGAAATTCCTTGGCAGTCTGGAGTTCATTGATTTACTACCGTGTAGAATTCTCGGTAGTGCCCTAAAGGTAAGGATGGTTGAAATTCCTTGGCAGTCTGGAGTTCATTGATTTACTACCGTGTAGAAAGATCCAAGTATCTGCTCAGGACAGGGTTCAAAGTGCTGATTATTTCGTTCATGTCTTGGCTTTGTAGCTGCAAATACATTAAAAAAGCCAGGATACTTCAGGTCTGTAAGGTTGGCTCCAAGCTCTGAAAGCCTTACATGAAAAGAGCTATGTCCATCCTTACCTAAATAGGACTACCGAAAATTGGATTGATAGAGTAACCGCAGATTCAAGGCAGATAAACACAGATTGACGCAGATATTTTCCTGATTAAAAAGTGAATTTTGCCAGATATTTATTGAGTCGATCGATCGCAAGATTCGGGTTGGGGCGGGTTTACGGGTTTTCTGGCTGATCTTATAGATTGTTGATGAACCCGCCCCAACAATAGTTATTGTTGATTTATTGGCTAGACAATGTAAGGAGAATCGATCGCCTTTGCGCGATTAATTGCCACCAACGTCTGGTAAATCAAAGCCGAAATCTCGGCGCGGGTAATGTCCCGCTGCGGTGACAGCCGATCGCGCGCCGGATAATTAACTACAATCTTCAAAGCAGTTGCAGTGGCGATCGCACTTAAAGCAAAATTAGGAATTTGCGATCGATCGGTGTAAACTTTTACAACATCAGGATTTCCGCCCTTAAGTTCCAAACCATTAACCAAAGATACGATCGCCTCAGCCTTAGTCAAATTCTGATTCGGGCCGAACTTCAAGCCCGGAAACCCCGACAAAAACCCCGCCCGATTCGCCCGTTCGATCGCACTTCTCGCCCAAAAACTAGCAGAAACATCAATAAAATTTGTCGCCGGCACCTTCGGAATCGGACTAAACGCACTCACCAACAGCGCCGCATATTGAGCGCGATTTAAGCTGTTGTCAGGCCCAAAAGAACCGTCAGGCAAACCGCTAATTATATTCGCCGCAGCCAAAGCTTCAATAAATTTCTGTGCCCAATGTCCAGAAATATCGCTAAACCTCGCACCGCCGATATTCGGATTGCCGCCGCCCTTTCTCACCGCAGCTTGCACAGCTTTCAAAGCATTCACTTTCCCGTAACCAAACCAATCGCTGCGGCGGTTATTAGCATCATAATTTCCCATGCGATTTCCCAACTGCGGATCGGGCTCGGAATCGACAATTTTGTCAGCAGTTTGTTCGAGAATTCCCCGCACTTCCCGCGCCGTCAAACGGGGGTTGGCGGAAAGCACCAAAGCTGCCACTCCAGCGACTACTGGAGTGGCGCTGGAAGTGCCGCCAAAGGTATTCGTGTAGTCCCCCGGATCGTAGCCGGTAACACCGACTCGATCGGCAGTAAAAACCCCCAAACCTGGCAAATACTGCGACACCTCCGGCCCAGTCGCAATAAATCCGGTTTCTGGCAGCCAAGTTCCCGGCGGCGCGTTGTTGCTGGGGGCGCAAACCGAGATGCTGTTGCCCCAATTGCTGTAGGCTGCTTTTTTGTTGAGGGAAGTGGAAGCAGACACCGCAATCACATCCGGGTGCACCGCAAATCCTGCTAGCCATTTAGTTCGATCGCCCAAAATGTTATTCGGCCAGCCTTTCTCGTCCACAGTACCGTTGACAGGGCGGTTGGCATTGCCCGCAGCAAACAGAATCACGCAGCCTCTACCGCCCCGCCCTTGGGTTGCTGCTTTGGTGATGACGGCACTTTGTCGCAGGGAAAGCGGATAGTAAACTGCCCCTGGGCCCCAACTGCAAGAGATGACGGCGGCCCCTTTTTCCACTGCCCAATTGAATATTTTTTCGACAGAATCGTCATCGAGAAAACCCGTGGTACGGATGGGCATCAGGGCGCATCCGGGGGCGACTCCGACAATGCCTTTGCCGTTTTCTTCCGCAGCGGCGACACCGGCGCAACTTGTGCCGTGGTTGTCCGATTCGGCGACTGGTATCGGGGAAGTGTCGCCGTCTTTGAAATCAATGGGTGAGACGATTTTGCCTTGGCCTTGAAAATCGGGATGTGTCAAGTCTACTGAATCATCGGCGATCGCAATTACGATCGATCGCACGCCGCGAGTCATATCCCAAGCTGGTTCTGCATAAATTTGAGCACCGCCGACAAGTTCGTTGCCACCTTTGTTATTGAGATACCACTGTTTGGGATAAAGCGGATCGCGCGGTGTATAATGCTGCTGAGTTTCTAGTATAATGTTGGGCTCCGCCACCAGAACTTCTGGATATCTTGTCAGGCGGTTGGCAATTTTGATCGGGTTTTCTGTTGCTTGTTTGGTGACGAAGCAGACGAAGGTGTTGGGAATTCCTTCGACTGGCCGACTTATGGTTAAATTTGCTGCGTTGGCGATCGCATTTCGCGATTGTTCGTCTACTTGTTCACCAAATTGAATAGTAATTTGGTTAGTTAAATAAAAGAATGTACTCGGATTATTCGCCGGACAATAAACATGGCTAGCAAAAGCTACATCATCGCTGGCGCGGGCTGCTTGCATTGCTGGATCTAGGTTTTCTGGCGCAACCAAATATTCTTCGAGATTGCTTTGTCCGACACGACGGTTAAATTTTGCCGGAATTGTTACAGCCCAATTGTTTGAGACTGATGCTATTGATGAGGGGCGAACTGTAAAGCGGTTGGGAACTTTTGACAGCAACAATTCATCGCCGCCGCGCTGCAAAATCACTGCCAGACTTGCTTCTGGAACTCCGATACCTTGATAGTTTTGGAGGGTGTCGGAGGTGGGTTTGCTTGATTGTACCATCAGAAATGTTCCTGTTTAATTTGGGAGAGAAGACTGGGCGGTTTCAACCGCCCAATCTCTTCAACCCGCGGAGGCGGGTGAGTGTTTGTGTAGTCGCGGTTTCAACCGCCGTATTATCTTATCTCTGTCTTCTCTCAAATAAACACACTAGGATTAACATTAAAGAATTCTCCCAGCGCCTTAGCTTGGGCTTTGCTAATCGCCCGTTTCCCATTAACCACCTCAGATACTACTCCTTTGGAACCAATCACACCCACTAAATCGGCTTGTTTGAGTTCGCGAACTTCCATGAGATGTAACAGAACATCTTGGGGAGTCGCTTCTGGAATTGGGTAATATTTTGATTCGTATTCTTCGATCAACAGCCCCCAGAGACTCAGTAAAGTTTCTTCTTCTAGTGTTAATTCTTCCTTAGACATCAGAAAATCGACTTCTGCGAGGGCAAGATCATTATCTTCTTCGTTCAGGATTGGCTTCGGCTGAGATTTCGCCAGCAGTTGACCGTAAGCTGTTTTTTCAATTGTGATGTTCATTTCTCATTCCTTTGCTTGCTTACTTAGACATGGTTCTCAAGTAGTAGGTGGGTGTTTCTTTCTCGGTATCATGATTTTGACGTTTGGAGTAAATGTTTTGGATCTATTGAGTACATCAGGGAATCTGTAATATTTCCCTGATGTATTGAGTGGGATATTAACCTATTTTCTGTTTAACTTCATCTTCATCATTCCACTTTATTTTGTCATATTCGGCATGAGTTAAGAATTTTTTAAAATATATAATTTTGCTTTTGTATTTAACTTGTACAATCAATCTATACCTATTGTGTTTAATATTAAATATGGTATATCCATAGACTTGATCGACCGATTTGGAATATTTCTGTCGGAGATCTTCTAGTGATTCCCAATTGTTGTCTTTGATGAGCTTGTACCAGGATTCGATCGCACTCTGGGCATCTGCATAGGGTTCGATCGCACTCAGAAGATTTTTGCGAGAAATTAGTCTCATTCGGTTACCGTTTTTTAAACGACACCTCTATGTTCTCATGTCGAGAACAATCTGTCAAGTCCCTACTTGAATTTTTCCTAAACAGCCTTTTGCCCGATCGCACCCTTTGACATTTGCACAAAATTGGTTTACACTTAGCCGGTTGCGATCGCCAATGGTAAGATCGGCTCATGCTAAATATCTTTTTAAAGCGCCGAGGCGCAAAGTAATTTCATGGTATACTCTGGAACTGTTTGCTGGCTTCGCTTCACTGCCCGGATGACGATCGGGGCGATCGCAGTTTTGACTTTGTTGCAACCGCTCCAAGCCCAAGCACAACAACCTTCTCGACCAGATAACCAACCGCAAGTCGAACCCGCCGACGACCCCACAGACCCCAGCAATCTCCGCCCTACGGCGCAAGACAGTGGCGTGCTGAGCATTCCAGGAGGTCAGCGTTTGATGACAGAAGCCAGCGGTGCTATTTCCAATCAAAATTACACTGTCGCTGCTCAAAAGCTCCAAGAATCTCGCCAAATTTTCAATCAACTCTCCAACTTCTATCAACAACTGAGTAGCAGTTTTGCCGGAATTGACATCCGTTTAGCCGACAGCAACCGCACCAAAGCTGTGGAAACAGCCCAAATGCGCGACGAAGCTACCTATCGGCTGGCATTGGTACACCGGGCACAAAATAAGCCCGAACTGGCTGTCCCCCTACTAATTCAGATTATTCGATCGCAGCAGCCAACTCGCGACTTAGGCAAAAAAGCTTACCAGCAGTTACTAGAATTGGGTTTTGTGGATGCGCCCTATCCCCGGCCTGCTGCAACTCAACCGCGATCGTCTAACAAGTAGTTCCACTAAAATTTAAATTACAGCCGTCTATCACAGAAACTAATGGTCACACCGTCTCAAGTTGCAGAAATGATTCAGACTGGATTGCCAGACGCTAAGCTAAAAATTGACGATTTGAACGGTGGCGGCGACCACTACCAGGTGAGAGTAGTCTCTGCGGCCTTTGAAGGGAAAAGCCGAGTACAGCAGCACCAACTGGTCTACGGCGCTCTCAAACAGGCAATGGCTAGTGAAGCTATCCACGCTTTGGCCTTGGAAACCTTAACTCCCGCAGAATGGGCAGCGAAAAGTCCAGTTGCTTAATTGTTCAGTCAACTGCTGCACTTGCGCACAGAAACCAAAGAAACCGGGTTTTTGCTCGGAATCTATGACTATAACCAGAGATTTTCGTAAAAAACCCGGTTTCTGCCTCAGTCAACGTTTAGGAACCCAAGAAACCAGGTTTTTTTAACCGGAATCTAGGGCTATAACGAGAGATTTTCCTGAAAAACCCGGTTTCTGGGTCAGTCAACGTTTAAAAATTTTCAAACAATATTAGGAGCTACCATGACTACAGCACATGAAAGAATTGACGACTTGGTTAAGCAAAACAAAATCATGGTATTTATGAAGGGAAATAAGTTAATGCCCCAGTGCGGTTTCTCTAATACTGTGGTGCAAATTCTCAACACTTTGGGAGTGCCTTACGAAACTGTTGATGTTTTGGCAGACCAGGAAATTCGTCAAGGTGTTAAAGAGTATTCCAATTGGCCGACAATTCCCCAAGTTTATGTCAATGGCGAGTTTCTTGGCGGCTCGGATATTCTGATCGAGATGTATCAAAAGGGCGAATTGCAAGAAGTTGTAGAAGTGGCTTTGGCTTCTTAAATAAAAGTCAAGGGAAAGGAGAAAGAAAGTTTTGAGTTTTGAGTTGGAAATTGTGAGTTAAAGACTTAAATAATTCTTAGTTCGGAACTCAAAACTTTTCCCAACTTCTAATTTTAACAACAGTAGGGCGGACACAGCCCCGCCCTACTAAACATCTATTTTGCAGCTACAGCTTGCAACTTCCTGACTCTGCTATCAAAACCGGATGGTCTGACCCGTTCAATCATTCTGGTAATAAGTTTTGGTATCAGAAAAGGCAATTACCAATTACCAATTGCCAATTACCCAATAATCAGCGGGTTTATTAAACCGAATTTGGCATTAATAGTAGTCTGCTTCAGTTTGTGTCTGTGTCTGTGGCATTTCAAAATTCGAGGGGTCGTGAATGTAACGTGCTGCTTCTTCCTCCAATCTGTGAATCAGATAGGGTTCCAGACCGTTACAATGTCGCAGGGCTGCTAAGTAGCCATCTAAGTAAAGCCGCAGGTCATCGAAGCGATAACCTCTATGCCACATTTCGACGAGGGCGTCGGTGAGTTTTTGGTAGTGCCGGATTGTTTGGGTGTCTTGTAGCATGGTGTGAGTTTGAAATCCTTTGTGGTGTGTATAATGACGGCGGGATTTAGGAATGGCCTAGATTCATACTGAGTAAGCTCAGAAGAGAGGCGATTGCTAAATAAAAGTTTTTACCCTGCTCAACAGGCTACCCTCCAGAAAAAATTTCACTTGCTGCAATGCAGTGGCTCGAATCTTTCGCGCGCACCTAGATAATTCACCGTGCGTTTAATAGAGTCGGGATGTTGCTGAATTTTGCGGTCAAAGTGGGCGAGTGTTCCGGCTACCGAGCGAACGGTTGCAGGAATTCTAGTTTCAGTTGTGCAATTTGTCAACCTCCTGGGACTGGGGGCTGGGTCGGGGGGTTCGGTCAAAGCAGGCGGTTGGGTCATGGGGTCGATCGGCTGTAGACTGTCTTATTTTCATTGTAAGCTCACCGCCAGAATGATTTAACCTTTCTCCGGTCTGACGATCGCAACTTGACCAAATCTTTAAAATTAGTACCATCAGTTTGTTCGCAGCTTTAAGTGTAGCTACGGCTTGAGTAACGATGGTTACAAAACCTTGACAAAAGGTCTGTTAACCTGGTAGCCATTAGTGATAAGGAAGCTCGCCGTTGTGGGATCTGCAAGTATTTCAATTGTTGAAGGGAATCCGCACCTGCGATCGCTCTTGGGCTGGCATCTACAGCAAGTCGGTCATTGGGTGCATCAGTCAGCGGATATCAGTCACGCTAGGGAAATATTTTTCAGCCGTCAGCCAACCCTAGTGATTTTAGATGCCCAATTGCCCGATGGGGACGGTTTAGAATTTTGTCGCTGGCTGGGGAAGCAGCAGCAATCGCTGATTTTGATGCTGTCGGCGCGGAATTCGGAAGCCGATATTGTGGAAGGTTTGAAGTCGGGCGCCGACGATTACCTGACTAAACCGTTTGGGATGCAAGAATTTATGGCCAGGGTAGAAGCTCTGATGCGCCGCAACCGCACGATGATACCGCCGGCGATGCTGGAGTGTGGGCTGCTGAAAATTGATTTGGTGCAGCGCCGAGTCAGGCTGTATGAGGCACAAATCGAGCTGACTCCTCAAGAATTCAGCCTGCTGTACGTGCTGGCTCAAGCTGGAGGAGTGCCACTATCCCGCTCCGATTTGCTCAGTCGGGCCTGGCCTGATGCCATTGACAACCCCCGGACGATCGACACTCACGTACTCTCTCTGCGTAAAAAAATAGAAATTGACCCGCGACAGCCGAGCCTGATTCAAACTGTGCGCAATGTCGGCTACCGACTGAATCTGGAGTTTTTGAATACAAATCAACCACATTCACCAGTGCTCGGCGCAGTGACTTCTTAGACTATTATCAGCCGATAAAGATGAGAATGGTGGCTTTCAGAAGAACTAGAGCCACCGCGCCGGGAAAGAATAAGGGTGAAAAAGAAAACCTATCCACTCCCGTCAGGAACAGTGAACGATTAAAGGAATTTCGTCAAGCAGCATACCAGTTATTAGTAAAAGCTCTCCTATGCTCTAGGTCGAGCTGATGGATGCAGTGATGACATCCTCCACTCGCCTTTAGGCAGTGGAGGATGTCAACGTCTTTTCCCGTGCAGTTATTGTTAATTGTAATCCGAAATTTTAGCAAGCTGATTTAAAATTTCAGCTAATATTAGCTAAACCAAGCTATTGTTAGGGGTAAGGTACGCAGTGCGCCATACAGATAGACTTTGTGCGACTATTTTTCCTTCTTCCTTCTTCCTTCTTCCTTCTTCCTTCTTCCTTCTTCCTTCTTCCTTCTTCCTTCTTCCTTCTTCCTTCATCCTTCTTCCTTCAGCTAACATTAACTAAACGAAGCAAGCCACAGCGGAAGCATCAACAGCAAACCGACAGAAGTGAGGGCGATGCTGCTAGCTAACAAATCGCGATCGAGTTCATAGATTTCTGCTAAAATCAGCACCGAAAGAGCTGTAGGCGTTCCCGACATCAACACCAAAACCAACCTCGGATCGCCGCTCAATCCCCAAAAACTAGCACCCAATCCGATCAGCACCGGCACAATTACCACTTTTAACAGCGACGGAACCAAGGCTAGTTCAAAACTTTGCCATGTTTTAATAGCTCTCAAGCGGATACCAACCAGCACTAAAGCACTAGCAATTACCCCCCAAATTGCAGTCTGCAATCCCGATTCTACTGTCTCAGGTAGGGGGATACTTCTCGTAAAAAAACCAATAATAAATGCCCACAGAGCGGGAACTGTCAGCACGTCCCGGAGCTGAATCCACCAGTGATTTTTTTCATCGGAACGCCCGAAATAGCTGGCAATAAATACACCAAAACCGTAGCTTCCGATCACGTTGTTGGTGACGCTGTATAAGACTGCCCAGTTGTTGTTATCGCTGCTGATGATCGCGGGGGTGATTGCTAATCCCACAAAGCCGGTATTCCCTAACATTGCAGCTAGGATAAAACTGCCTTGGCTCGATCGCGTCAGGGAATTTATATTGAATAAAAATAAATTAACTAGAGAATGTTTGCCCTGAAAATATGGCTTTTTGACGTGCCGCGCGCTCAGCCGCCGTAATAACAGCCAAGTCAACCAAGCTAAACTCGTACTCAGAAATAACACGAATATGGCGATCGCCGGCGTGAATCCCACAGCACCAGAAAAATCACTTTGACGGGCTAAAACTGCAATTTGCAGCGGTATCCCAATCCAGTAAAGAAAGCGGCTTAGCAGCTTGGGGAAATCAACTGGGATGTACCGAAACAGCAGCAGTCCCAAGCCTGTCCAGATAACTAGAGGCGTATAAGCGTGAAATAAGGTCTCAATCATAAAAACTTAACTTGACAATTTGAAATGCCTCTATTGATTAATAGTAAT
The DNA here is from genome assembly GCF_036705955.1 of Microcoleus sp. A6-C6. Taxonomy (NCBI): domain Bacteria; kingdom Bacillati; phylum Cyanobacteriota; class Cyanophyceae; order Oscillatoriales; family Microcoleaceae; genus Microcoleus; species Microcoleus sp. A6-C6. The sequence goes on from NZ_JAUBVR010000052.1 coordinate 43,488, forward strand.
GCTAAAACCGCTCGTAGAAACCTAGACAAAGCTACTCATAGGTAGCCAATGTTAGACATCTACGTTGGTAATTTTAGTCCACAGTCCTAAAACTACAGGAATAAACGGCAATCC